>CAZOFK010000131.1:0-1529 GCA_964579185.1 Microcaldota archaeon | reverse complement strand
GCAAGAGAGAGAATTATTACTAGCGCAGGCATATAGTTAGCCAAGTAATTTTGATTTTTATACTCTCATCAAAGCCGTTATCGTAATAAGGTTTATATACCTTTGCCTTTAATATATGATTCAATCGTGATTCTTTCATGGATGGAGTATGCAACATTCATGGAAGATGCGCTGTAGGTAAGTTGATGAGCAGGGAAAAGGAAGAACTAAAGAAAGAACTCGCTGCACTGAAAACAGAGGTAGTGGCATTATCTTCACAGAAGCAGCTACCGCAGGTTGGCAGCGAGACAGAAGTGATGGCGCTATTTAAATATATGATTGAGGAAAGGGAAAAGACGAATAAGATACTGGCAGGCATAACAGCACAGGTACAGAAGCTCGAGAAGGAATTTGAATATGTATATGCTGAAGAAGAGAAACAGGGTTACGGGTATGCCGGCAACAGGGAGATACCTTTATCAGAGCTCGATACAAAAATAATCAATTTTGTGCAGTCTAAAGGCATGGTCTGCGCCGATGAGATAAGGGAGTTCATGCAATATAGAGGCAGGAATGCAGCATGCGCAAGGCTGAACAAACTCTATAAAGAAGGCCTCTTGGACAGGTTCCAGCTTGGCCATAAGGTCTATTACAAATTTGATGTTGGCAAGACGACTAATACGCTCATTATATCACCTCCACAGTAGGTTAAGGCCTGCAATTAATGCAGGCCTTTCTCTTCCTTCTTGCTGTGGAAAAGATGGGCGTAGACCCCTTTCTTTGTAGTATACACGCTGCAGTGTGATCTATGCACATAGTTTTTATTTGTATGCCCCATATCAATATATGCAGGTCAGTAAAATGGATAGGAAAGGAATAACCAATGCATATTATTCTAGCGGGGGGTACTCTGGAGGACGTGTTCAGAGCGCAGTTGGGCATCTCGCGGCATACGGTTGGTTTATACTAATCGCTGCGGTGATTCCAGGAGCACTCTCTGCACTTGGCACATTTAACAGTGGCGTATATGCGCATACGGCATGCGTTGGCCAGCTCTGTCAGAGTCCAGTCCTTAACTCAACAGCTAATATCTTCTTTTCCTGCCATATTAAAGGCAAGAAGCCGTCCACATGGCAGCGCACGCAGAAGTATGCATATGTTTCAAACTACGGCTCAGACAACATTGTCATGGTGAATACCGTGACTGATAATGTGATTGGAGCAATAACGTCAGGCTTCAATCATCCTGAGGGGATGGCTTTTCGTCCCGGCAGCAAAGACTTATATGTAGCCAATCTGGGCTCAGATAATGTAGTCATATTAGACGCCGCTACTGATGCAGTGACAGGTACGCTGACATCACCTGCCCTGAACGGGGGCCCTACCGATGTGGCCTTCTCCCCCGATGGCTCCTTTATGTATGTAACCACCCAGAACGGCGGTCCCTCGGGCACAGGCAATATGGTTATAATAAACACAGCCACAGGCAGAGTGGCAGGCGCTATAGATTCAAGCAGCATAAATGCACCATACCAGGTTGCATTCTCCCC
>CAZOFK010000130.1:0-1575 GCA_964579185.1 Microcaldota archaeon | reverse complement strand
GCAGATAACTGGAGGCATATAGAAGAAGTGCTGCTCGGATTTGAATGATATCTTATCAGTGCAACAGAGAGCGATAAAGCGCAGGCAGCTGCCGAATCCATATCATGAGCCGAACAAGCACAAATAAATAATTGCTCATTGAAGGTATCAATACCCGGAAAGGCTGATTCGCTGGCTAGACCATTTTATCTGGCGCCGCATAATAGGCATATGAAATGATACATAATATCTTCCGCCTGTACTTATACATCATATCAATATCCACGGCTGTACTCTCAATAACCTTTTACCTGATAAATACCCATAAGTCACGCAGTTACGCAGGGCACCCCCGTTATAAGAACAACTACACAAAAGAAGACGTCACCGTAGTGATGCCCGTGCACAACGAGAACCAGTCCATCTTCGAGAACTCTATACGCTCTATAGCGGGGCAGTGCTCAAAGCTTATTGTGATAGGCGCACAGCATGATACTTATTCAGCTACGGCAATGAAATACAATGGCACATTCGTAACATACAAAGGCAGCAAGCGCGCCGCGCTTTCCAAAGCAATAGGCTTGGTTAGGACAAAGTATGTGCTCTTTTTAGACAGCGATACAGAAGTGCCTGGAAACACCACAGAGAGCATGCTCTCACTCTTCAGCAGCGACGTAGGAGGCGTTACTGCGAATGCAGCAGTAAGACTGAACAGGAACTGGGCATCCTACTCCTCAGAGTTCTTCCAGAGGCTGACCGAGGTAATATCAAGGACCCTCTCCTCAAGCGGTCGCGTCATGGTACTTGACGGCAGATGCACCATGTACAGGACTAGCCTTATACGCAGTCTGCTTCTATCCAGAGCGTTCAGGACCCCTAAGTTCCTCTGGTTCAGATATACGAACGGGGACGACTACCAGATGACAGGCTATGTAATCAGGCAGGGATACAAGGCAATAAAGGATTATGATATAAAAGTCATCACCGAGCCGCAGGACACGCCTTCAAAGACAATCAAGCAGCTCATGCGCTGGACGAGGTCTAACTACCTCAGCTTCTTCAGGGAAGCCACAGACGGGACAATGGCAAGAAGCGGTGCCTTCTATTCGTTCAATGTTTTCTACATATGCCTTATGCCATTGATCGTATTCGCATCTTTCGCAGTAGAGGCAGGCTACCTATTAACAGGGCATACCGCACTGATGGCAGTAATACTGCACAGGATAGGATTTTTCCTCTACTTCAATTTCAAAAGGATAGGCTCAACCTTCTTCACCCTGATTATCCTCAGGCTCATAACGCTTGCAAGCATAGCCCTCTTCACAGCAGCAATAGCAGAGCGCATGTCAAAAGGCAAAAAGATAAAGACGCTGCTCTCAGGAGGAGTAATCATGACTGTAATGCTCTTTATCTCAATATACAGCCTGCTGACCTTCTGGAAGCAGGACGAGTGGCTTACAAGATAGCATCGGGATTCTTCTCCGAGGACAATATCGACGGAATGGTAAGCAACGGTGTAAACTTCATAGTGCCTGCAAGAAGAAACAGCAAACGGTATGATATTGTTGGTCTCAAACAAAAACATCTCCGGAAAAA
>CAZOFK010000129.1:0-1584 GCA_964579185.1 Microcaldota archaeon | reverse complement strand
TCTCACTGGCTGAGCTACAAGCACTAGCCAATGAGGGAATTCAGAAGTGAATAGATGAAACCAAAAGGGAGGCAACCTTCAATGAGCGCCTTAACCGGCTGGATCTTTTTCAGCTCGAGTGTGCTGTAAACAATATCATATCGTTATTACAGGTACATACATTTCATCCGGGTGCATTCCGCCATGAACTCCTGTTTGGCTCCATTTCGGATCCTTCCACCACTGCCTTTTTCCCGGGTAAAGAAAATAGATGAAATTCCTATCCTTGCCTATCGCAATATACTTTCCAAACCTGTATCTTAAATCTCCTTTCACTGTGCGTGCACCGAACAGGCCTTTTTCTATCGCGTCTTCGCTTTTTAGGAGAACTGCCCGCTCGCCATACACCCGCTCAAAACTTTCTAGAAATTCTGAATCCTTACCCTCTTTTACATCAAAAAAGTTATAGCGGTATGAACCCCACGGAGGCGATTTTAATGAGTTCATTATCTCGCTCGAGGGCTCCAACCCAAGTATGTCCTCTGCTTTGATAGTAATATGTCCGTGGTCTGCAGTTACAAGAACCTCATAGTCGTTTTCTTTGGCCCCTCTGAACAGCATATCACACATCTTGAAAAGTAGCTCTCTTACAAAGCTTTCAACTTCTTCGGAATCCGGAGAATATTTGTGCTGGAGCTTGTCCAATTCCTCCAGATATATGTATATGTATTCATAAGCTCCCGAATTCATAACATTCACTGCGCTGGCGAACAGCCCTTCAAGATCCTTGTATGGGATAATAGGTTTGCCCGCATATAAACTTTTGGCGTATATGGACCAAGAAAGGTCCTCCGATGTAAGAATAACCAGTTTTCTTTCCTTTGCCATCCGGCTCAGAAGCATAGGCGCTGGAAAAATAAACTTTGATACCGAAGCTTCCAACTTGGTATTATTAGAGCCTACAACCACATTCGTCAGAGGATTTACTAACGCACCCGCCTCCTTTACGGGAATAGTATCCCCCACAATCCCATGCTCCGCAATGCTTAGTCCACTGTCTAACGATGTAAGTATTGAGGGCGTAACCGAGGGAAAAAGGGTCGTGACCCTTTTTATTTTTGCTTCACTCATCTTCTTTCTTAACAAATCATCCTTCTTTAATACCTTCTCCAGTAGATTCATGCCAAATCCGTCCACCACAAACAGAACCTTCCTTCTGGCGTCTCCTGAGGCAAACCTTTTTACCTCGGCGAGATTGCTGTTGCGATAGTCCGGGAGTACAACGTCTCCTTCATGGAGCCGAACATCTAAATCTAGAGTCATTGCTGCACCTCTTATATCCTTAATTCAAGTTTGTGACTATACATCCTAAAACCCAACCGCTTCCAAGCTTCCGTACTATTACCATTCAGTTCAAGAGATCCCACTTGCACAAATTCGATGTCGTGCCCTTTAAACCATGGCAGCATCGCCTCAAGTAGCAGTGTCGATACTCCACGCCCCCTATATCCTTCTTCTACGAATGCACGTGTTATCAGGCCGACAAGTGGGGGTTTGGATAATATACTACGCTGGTTCTCTATTCTACCTGCCATAAGACCTATC
>CAZOFK010000128.1:0-1613 GCA_964579185.1 Microcaldota archaeon | reverse complement strand
GCGGCGCATGGAACTCCCTTATAGTGGCGGAATACTTTACCATGCAGCTCAGCAATGGCAAGAGCGTTGTGCTTACGCAGGTTGGCACCGGCATAGGGAAGACCATAGATCAAGCTGTATTTAGCGGCAACATGCTGCTTGTTGCAGTAGCACTTGCATCTCTTACAATAATGGTCTTGCTGATAAACAGGCTGGTGTGGCAAAGACTTTATAACAGAGTGACAGCAAGGTATAAGATGATGGTGTGAGTCATGGCCAGGCAGATCCTGCAAGTAGAAAGCATAGAGTTGGACTATGGCCATGGCAAATCGGAAGTAGAGATTATTGGCGGCGTAAGTTTCAGCGTAAACGAATACGAATTCTTTTCTATAGTTGGGCCGTCAGGCTGCGGGAAGTCGACTCTAATACGCATCATCGCTGGACTGCAGGAACCCACTGCGGGAAGGGTGGTGTACAAAGGGAGGGTAGTGACCAGCCCTACCGGCGACATCTCGATGATCTTCCAGAACTTTGCGCTCTTCCCATGGAGAACTGCGCTTGAAAATGTTACGCTTGCTTTGGAGGACAAGGGCATGAGCCCTGAAGAGATGCAAAGGAAAGGCATGGCAGCGCTAAGGGAAGTGAACCTGCAGGGATTTGAGAATGCGTATCCGGCGGAGCTGAGCGGGGGCATGAAGCAGAGGGTTGGTGTTGCCAGGGCCATAGTATCCGATCCCGATCTCCTCCTGATGGACGAGCCGTTCAGTTCCCTTGACGACCTTACTGCAGAGCAACTAAGGGGAGAAGTCCACAGGCTTGTCAAAAGCAAGAGGCTACCAGTAAAGGCGGTTGTAATGGTAAGCCACAACGTGGAGGAGATAGCAGAGCTTTCCGATAGGATAATAGTGCTTTCGAGGCCACCAGCCAAGATAATCGACAGCATAGAAGTTAAGCTACCGTATCCGAGATTCAGGGGCGGGAAAGACTTCCTGAAAATCACGTCAAGGATCTACAAAGACCTCTACGCTGGAGAGGCGTAGGCTGCTATTGGGATCTTGGTTGGGGTTTTTCTCTGGACCAGAGTTTCTGCTCGCCATCGTAGCCCAAAAGGTTGAAATGTATGGCCCATTGCAACAATGCCGCAGATATCTTCTCCCTTGCCTCTTCGGGATTCGCATAGAGCGAAACGCCGCTTGCCGAAAGCCTGTCAAGCAACTCGC
Organism: Microcaldota archaeon; assembly: GCA_964579185.1. GTDB lineage: Archaea > Micrarchaeota > Micrarchaeia > Micrarchaeales > CABMGC01 > JAJYIA01. The sequence goes on along the minus strand of CAZOFK010000128.1, from coordinate 414 downwards.
CTGTGGTGAAATTGCCGCTCGCTTTTGCAAGGTCTATGGCCGTGTGAAATGGTTCGCTCTTAGAGAGTGCGCCTTTTACCTTCTCAAATGCATCTTTGTCCTCTTCATAAAACCTTTTCCCTAGGGCGAGCAGATGCACATTGTCATTGTCTACCCTGACTATGCCCAGCAGTTTTGCCGCATCTATTTGAGGTAACAGGTAATCTACGTGCTCCCCAGACAAGTGCGTGAGCCGCGATATACTTAGCATGCCGTCGTTCCTGAGAAGCAGCCTTATTATCCCCAGTATCCTGCTGAACTTCGCATCTAGAGGAAAGAAGATTCTTTTACCCATACCAATGCAGCATAAACATATGCTGAAATCAGCTTAAAAACCTTTTTGAGACTTTGAAAAATTGCACTAAACAGGGCTGC
>CAZOFK010000127.1:0-1648 GCA_964579185.1 Microcaldota archaeon | reverse complement strand
CCAATCAAAAACCGCCATTGGAAGCCCACGCCTTTAGGCGTGGGAGGATGTCACGAGAACTTTAATAGAATATTACTGGGTTCATATAAAAATAAAAAGTGGTATGTATGAAACTGCTGTTGACGCAGGCTAATCTGACCCTTATGGGCGGGGCCGAGCGCATAGTCCTGAAGGTAGCGCAGCATTACAGGGCGAAAATATACACTGCAGAGTACAATAAGAAGACCACATTCCCAGAGTTTTCTGATTTAGACGTGCAAGTGATTGGGAAGTCAATGCTCTCCAAGGTGCTTCCATATGGTCGCGTAATGCAGGGCCTGAACTATGGAATGGGCTTCTATAACCTTAAGATAAACGATGATTATGATGTTATAAATGCGCACATGGCCCCAAGCCACTGGGTCAAGCACAGGAACGACAGAGTGATATGGTACTGCCACACACCGTTCAGGGACATATACGACCTTTATGAGTACAGGTTGTCATTGAAAAAGCCCTACCAGAAACCGGTTCACATACTCGGTGCCAAGGGCGTTAGGAGCATAGACAGAAGGATAGTTAAGAGGATAGAGTTCATATTTGCAAATAGCTCCAATACCGAATCAAGGATAAGGAAATACTATGGCAGGAACGACGCTGTGGTATTAAACGGGGGCATAGACTACAAGCTGTATAAGAACCTGGGGGATGAAAAGTATTTCTTCTATCCCTCAAGGATATCACAGAACAAAAGGCAGGACTACGCCATCCGCGCATTCGCCATATTGAAGAGAAAAATAAAGGGCTACAAGCTCATTCTTTCTGGGGCGGTGTCAAGGGATGATTTTTATGCTTCATATTACAATAAGATAAGAGAGGAAGCCAAGGCAGTGGGGGACATAAAGATAATAGAGAATCCGAGCGATTCTGAGCAGAGAAATCTGTTCTCGCACTCTTCTGCTGTCCTATACACACCCATAAACGAGGATTACGGCCTTGTACCGCTGGAAGCAATGGCAAGCGGAAAGCCCGTCATAGCAGTAAACGAGGGAGGGCCGCGCGACACCATACTGAACGGCAAGACCGGCTTCCTTGTGAACAGTGAAGCTGAAATGGCGGAGAGAATGCTCCTGATTGCCGAAAATCCGCGGATAGCAGAAGGATTAGGGAAGGAGGGAATGAGAAGGGTGAGAGAGCGCTATTCCTGGGAAAGATTCTTCAAAACATTTGACAAAAAGGTCAGGCAAGTGGCAAAGCTGTGATTCACTTTGCCTTGGGGGTTACGGATATCACGTACTTTGATATGACCCCTGCGGCGTAATTCAGCACCTTCCTGATGTTTGCCTCGGTATTAGTGCCAGTGCATATCATCTTGCCGTTCTTGAAGAGTATTATTACGGCCTTGGGTTCAGCAACCTTGAATATAGCCCCCGGAAACTGCTCTGGTTCGTAATCAACAGCCTTTACGTTCTTCGATAGGGCATAGAGATCTATCTCGGCGTGCAGAGCTGCGCTTACAACTATATTCTCTATCTTTATAACAGGATTGTTCAAACCCCTGATCGAGGACGTCTCTTTAGCTTGTGCGTTACTTCTAGCTGCCGTCTGGATCACCATCAGGGATATAATGCCATACAACCTTTATAAATGTTTGTGGGCTGCATTCCCT
>CAZOFK010000126.1:0-1664 GCA_964579185.1 Microcaldota archaeon | reverse complement strand
AGCAGCACCGTCCTAAGGTGATGGTCGCGGGTTCAAATCCCGTCAGGCCCGTTCTAGATTACATGCAAATGCCCAAAGGCTTACTATATTAATATACTTGTAACTAGTACAATATTTAAATATTTTATCATAGTAACAAATACATGGATTTTGACAGGGTCAGGGACTATCTGCTGGAACAGCTGAAGCTCACGCCTCGCGAAGGAATCAAAAGAGAGCTTGATTTGGCAGACACCAAGAACAGGATAGTCGTTGTAATAGGCCCAAGAAGGGCTGGCAAGACATACTTCTTTCAAGAGCTAATTGATGGAAAGCGCGATGCGCTCTATCTCAACTTTGAGGATACAAGGCTATTGGATGTGAAATTTCATGAAATAAGGGATATCGTACGCCTGCATACCGAGATCTCAGGAAGCGAACCGTCAAGGCTCTTCTTCGATGAAATACAGAACATAGCAAGATGGGAAGCCGCTGTCAGGGAGCTGCTTGACAAGAAAAAATACAAAATATACATTACTGGCTCGTCATCAAAGCTACTTGGAACGGAGATAGCTACGCAGCTAAGGGGAAGAGCCCTGCGATACTTGCTGCTCCCATTCAGTTTTAGGGAGTTTCTTACCGCCAGAGGTGTGGAAAAGACCTCAAATTTAACGCTGGATGAGCAAGCTGACCTCAAAAATAAGTTTAGAGAATACCTTGAATGGGGAGGGTTTCCTGAAGTCGTTCTGGAGAAGGGGGAAAGGGAAAGGACGCTCAGAGAGTATTTCGAGATGATACTCTTCAAAGACATTGTGGAACGCTATAAGATGAAGAACATCGCGCTTGCGCGGTTCATAATGGCGCAGATATTTCAGAATTTTACAAAAGAGATAAGCGTCAACAAACTGGCAAAGAATGTCGAAACCGCGGAGAAGAGCAGAACGACAGTATACGACTACTTCGGCAAAGTGCAAGATTCGGTAGCAATCTTCTTTATAAACAGGCTCTCGAGCAAGGCGCGCATAAGGGAGAGCTGGCCCAAAAAGGCGTATGTGTGCGACAACGGACTTACAAAGATGGTAAAATTCTCAGAGGACATTGGAAAACTGATGGAAAATCTGACATTTTTAGAACTGCTCAGAATGACGAACGAACGTCCGCTAATGGAGATATATTATTGGAAGGAATCTGTTGGCGAGGTGGATTTCGCAGTCAGGTATGGGGGGAAGATAGGGAGCCTTATCCAGGTAACCTATGCTTCAAATCTAAAGGAAGTGGACAGGCGCGAGATCAGGTCGCTGCTTGCTGCAAGCAAGGCAACTGGATGCAAAAAACTCATAGTGCTTACATGGAGCTATGATGGAAGCAAAAAAATAGAAAGAAAGAGGATACTTTTTGTCTCACTGTGGAAGTGGCTGCTTGGGGAGAAGCAGGTAAAGCTATGATGGGGCGAAAGGGTTTGGAGCAGCTGTAACAAAAACTTGCTCTGCTGGATGAATGCTGCAGCCACTTTTGCGTCTATCGAATATGCTTGGCTACAATATCACAAAATTCATCCCAATAAATTGATGGACTTTCTTTGGAGGCATTCTGCAATGAGGATTTGCCTCTTGCAATTTGGCAGAATCCTTTAAAAAGCTAAAGTGCCAAGTTGCTTTAATGGACTGCAATAATGGATATGCTAT
>CAZOFK010000125.1:0-1741 GCA_964579185.1 Microcaldota archaeon | reverse complement strand
TTATTCCATCTCCACGAGCGTTACTTCCCGTCTGCCCGACGGTAGTTGCCCTATGTATCTATACCCACTTTCCTTTCCTCTCATTGATAGGCATGGTCACCTAGAAGATGAATGCGGAAATGCCATCTCATCCAACGGACGTACTGTTGCCGGTTACATTGATAGGTATGGTCACCGATTGGCCTGTGCTGTTGCTAGTTACATTGATAGGTATGGTCACCGATTGGCCTGTAGTAAATGTTGTTGAGTTTGTGACAGGACCTGGAAGCGTAGTGACCTCCTGCTGTGTCACATTGTTGCTTGAGCCTGTCTGATGCATGAGCAGCGTAATGGTAATGGGACTTTTGGAGCTTCCTGATGTAGAGTTAAGCTGGTTTATCACAGTGAGATAAGTGACGTTCAGCGGCAGATATGTTTCTGGGGAGAGACAGGATGTGCCGGCGCTGCTGGCGCCTAGCGTGCTGCTGTACATGCTTACGCTTTCCTCTATAAGGTAGCAGCTTTGACCTTCGAATGAATTCACACCCATAAAGGATGCGTTCGTATTGATGTTCATTGACCCGAGCATGTTTATGCTGCTAGACTTATTCTCTAGGAATTTTGCGAGTCCTTCGGGAGTGGTGTAAAGCGTGATGTTCTTATCCACATAGGCCATGAGCGAGGATATAGTAAAATTTGTGTGAGCTGCTCTGCATGTATAATTTGCACCGGAGGAGGATGAACTCAGACCGCTCGCTGCAGCGCATGTATAAAAGGTCTCGTTTCCAAGCCAGACGGCTATGTAGCTTAGGCTGCCTATGATAGGTATGCTAGTAGCGCTTAGTTCAATCCTCATGTTATCATAGTACCTCATTATTGAGAGAGTGAATGGCACATTGAGTGTTATGTTTCCCATGGAGGAGCTGCTTACCTTTGCGCTTCCGGCATAGCTAACGCTTAGCGTTTGGCTGCTGTTAATCTTATTGAACATAAGTACGGCAATAGCACTCAGATTCATAGGCTTCTTTATAAGAAGTTCATAAAGAGGATTGTTTGCATTTGTCTTTGTTGCTGTATGAGAAGTTGCCGATAATGCATAATAAAGCAGTACTGCGATTATTATCACTGCGATAGGTATGCCAAGTCTGAAACCTAAGCCGCGTTTGCCTTGCGGCTGCGTGGCGCCCTGGCTTCCTCCCTGCGGTGTGGGAGGCGCGGGAGACCTAGGCGCAGGCTCTTGGCTCTGCGGCGAGACATTTTTTTGTGTGCTTGTCACCTGACTGTCTGATAATTGTAATGCTATCCTTCCATACATGTGCTCATCTATTATTTTTAGAATTATAGCTATTCTTTAGAATTATAGCTATTCAATACAAATGCTTTTATATCTTTGTACCATGTAGCGGTAAATAGTAAGCCATACGCCAGGGTGGCAGAATCCGGTAACGCGCCGGTCTTGAGCTTTGCCTCAAGAGCTGATCTTGTGATGCAAAAAGGCAAACCGGTTTCCGCAAGGAATTTAGGGTTCGAATCCCTACCCTGGCGAATTCCAAATTCGCCGACAAAAGCAAGGTTCGAACATCGAACCGCCCAAGCAGAACATTAGCAAAAAAGCAGTAATCGGGTGCGAAAATAAGCCCTTTTCGAGACAGCTCGAAAAGTATGCCTTGTCTATGCCTCAGTCTCAGCTCGAAGAGCTGAAATCCGTTCTGCATCACGTCTACACTCGGCGTTTTAAAGGCAAGTGCAAAACGCCGAAATA
>CAZOFK010000124.1:0-1779 GCA_964579185.1 Microcaldota archaeon | reverse complement strand
GCTTTCATTGGTCATGGCTCTCCGGTTGCCATACCCAATACATCAGCAAAGGTATGTAAACCTTTCCTGCCTTTTATCCATCTCGCTGCTTCGAGCGCGCCTTTTGCATAGGCGGCCCTGCTTTTTGAGCTGTGGCTCATCTCTATGGTATCTGATTCGCTGTCGAAGCCTACCCTGTGCACACCGGGATTGAAGCCCGCCCTCAGGCTTGCAATATGTATCTCGTCCTCAGGGACCTCCGCCTTTGGCCTCTCTGTAAGAAGGCGCTTCTTCCTCTTTATGTTCTTAAGCAGAAGCTCTCCCAGTGTGAGAGCGGTGCCTGATGGCGCATCGCTCTTCAGCCTGTGGTGCATCTCATACACATATGGATCGTATTCTGGTACCTTGTCGAAGAGCCTGGCTGCCTCCTCTACGATCATGAAGAAGAGGTTCATGCCTATGGAGAAGTTAGGGCTGTATATTATGCCTACGCTCTGCTCTTCTGCAATCCTTTTTACCTCTTCGGTGTGATTATACCAACCTGTTGTGCCTATAACCATATCCTTGCCCAGATTCGCCAACCTCCTTACATTCTCAAGCACTGCAGAAGGACTCGAGAAATCTATACCTACATCAGCATTCCTTACGCTCTCTGCATTTATCTCAGCGCTTATCTCAGCGCTTGAAGCGGCAGCTTCTGCAGGATCTATGATCGAGGTTATCTTTACGCCCTCAGATTCGGCAGCTGCCTTTATCTGGCGGCCCATCTTCCCGTAGCCTATTATGGCTATGCTTAGATTTGGCATAGGAGCACCTATTTGCTTTTCAGCTCTCCGTATGACTGAAGTATCTCTTCCAGCCTCTTTGCATTCGCCTCGCTTATCTCGCATAATGGCATTCTTACGTTCCCTGAGGGCATTCCCGAGAGAAACATTGCAGCCTTTATTGGCGCGGGGTTGGTTTCTAGGAAGGCACCCCTGAAGATGGGGAGAAGCTCGAAATGTATGCGGCGCGCCGCTTCGAAGTCGCCTTTTAGCGCATACCTTACCATCTCTGAGACGCGCTTAGGAAGAAGATTGCTGACTACAGAGATTACGCCTGCGCCGCCGAGGGCCATCAAAGGCAGGGTCATGTTGTCATCTCCGCTAAGCACCCTGAAGTCTTCAGGCAGCCTCTCTATGACCTCCATCATCTGCAGTATGTTGCCTGATGCTTCTTTTACGCCTTTTATATTTTCAAGGCTGCTCATGCGCAGCAGCGTGCTTGTTTCTATGTTGACTCCCGTCCTACCGTGTATATTGTATACTATGAGTGGTATGCTTATGCTTTCTGAAACCGCCTTGAAGTGGCGGTATATGCCTTCCTGGGAGGGCTTGTTGTAATAAGGCGTGACAACAAGCACAGCGTCTGCGCCTAGGCTCTCAGCCTCTCTGCTGTATCTTATCGTCTTCTCTGTCGAGTTTGTACCTGTGCCCACTATGACTGGAAGCTTTCCCTCTGCCTCTTCAACGACAGCCGAGATAATCCTGCCTCTCTCGGAGTCATTTATTGTAGGAGATTCGCCTGTCGTCCCTAGGGGCGCTATGCCTGACACAGAGTTGCTGGCCTGGAAGCGCACACTCTGCCTAAGTCCTTCGTAATCAACCTCGAGCTCTTTATTGAATGGGGTAACCATAGCTGTTATACAGCCATTTAGATCCGTTGCAGCACCTCTCATATAGTGTTAATAAGACTGCTAGATATATATTCCTTTCTACGACTTTCGTTAAAAAAATACGAATTTGATTCCAGCAGGGATGA
>CAZOFK010000123.1:0-1816 GCA_964579185.1 Microcaldota archaeon | reverse complement strand
GGATGCAGTGATTGCATGAACGCAGAGGAAGCCCACGCCGTTTACGGGTGGTAGGATGTCACGCATCGGAGAAGCATGGATCATGGTGATTGAGTACAGGTACTGAGCGTCAAGCGCCTTACAAAGCGGTTTTCAGATTTCACAGCTCTAAAAGAGATAGCCTTCGAGGTCTCCGCAGCCGAGACTGTCGTAGTGATAGGCTCGAACGGCGCAGGCAAGAGCACGCTGCTTAAGAGCGCAGCAGGGCTCTATAAGCCCACAAGCGGAAAGGTGCTGGCATTCGGCAAAGCGGCCGATGCGCTGGGCAGGGAGGAGAGGCGCAAAATATCCTTCCTGGGAGAGAACTATGCGCTTTACGACAATCTGACAGTGATGGAAAACATGCGCTTCTTCTCGAACCTGTATGGCGTGCATGATTTTAAGCGGAAGGCATCTGCCCTTCTTGATGAGTTCTCCGCTTCTGAATACACAGAGAGGAAAGTAGGCGAGCTGAGCAGGGGTACAAAGCAGAAAGTAGCACTATGCAGGGCCCTTCTAAACGAGCCGCAGTTGCTCATACTCGATGAGCCTGCAGCATTCCTCGATTCAGCTTCATCAGAGCTTCTCTACAAGAAGCTCAACGAGATGGCAGGCGCAGGCGCCACCGTGCTCTATGCGACCCAGAGGCTCGAGGACCTCTTTCGCATAGGCAAAAAAATGCTACTCATAGAAAGGGGCAGGCGCATCATGTTCGGAGATATAGGCAAGGTCATGAGGGGCATAAGGAACATAGCAGTAGAGGTCACGCTTGTAAGCATGCTTGATCGGCGCAGCCTCGGCAGGCTCTCGCGCTTCAATATAAAAGTATCAGGGAATGTGCTCCTTGCCAGGGTAAGGGGCATAAGGGAGGTTCCCTCTCTTATAAACAGCATATCCGATCTAGGAGGCCTCATAATAAACGTTAACTCACTAAAGCAGAATATAAGCGACATCGTAAGCATGGGTGTTTGAATGGAGATGAACCATGTCTTTGCCATAGTAAGAAAAGACCTCAAAGAGGTCTTCAGCAGCATAGCCATCTACGGTCCCATGATCTTCATACCCCTATTCTTCGCATTCGCTCTGCCCCTCTTTACCTCCTACATATCCAAGTATGCGGGTCCGCAGCTGGCCTCGAAGCTCATAGGTGTCCTAGTAAGCAGCGCAGGTCCGGTGGGCAGCCTCTACTTCGTAAGCTTCTTCTCTGTAAACGTACTGGGTCCCGTCTTCCTCACAATGCCCATAATAACGGCCTCAGTGATAGCCGCAGACAGCTTCGCCGGCGAGAAAGAGCGCAAAACAGCCGAGTCGCTTCTTACAACGCCTATAACTGACGGCGAGGTGCTTCTCGGGAAAATCCTCGCATCCTTTATACCTGCGCTCCTGCTTACCCTCCTCGTCTTCGCTGTATACGGCTCAATGACCGACTACATAACCTCTACCCAGTTCGGCGTGCTCCTCTTCCCTGATGTCTCATGGTACCTGATGCTCCTGAATGCGCCTCTCCTGGCCCTTACCACTATAGGCCTTGTTGTAATAGTCTCATCAAAAGCGAAGGGCATAAAGGAGGCGCAGCAGATAAGCACCCTTCTCATACTGCCCATACTTATAATACCATTCGCCTCGATATTCAACATCTCAGCACTCAGCACAGCCTTCTTCACAGGCATGTTCGTAGTGCTCTCTCTTACCTCACTCATAGTGCTCTTAATAGGTGTAAGGCTCTTTGACAGGGAGAGCTTCATACTCGCATAGAAGGTGACATCCTACCACATCTAAACAGTAATTCCTTTCTGAA
>CAZOFK010000122.1:0-1859 GCA_964579185.1 Microcaldota archaeon | reverse complement strand
CCTTCCGTGGCCTTTCCCTTCACAGTCACAGTTTCCTCAAGTAGATCCCTCTCTTCATCGCTTAAGGCCTCTGAAAACTTGTATCTCAATGCCCTCACTTCATCATCGTTAAGGAAGACATAAAGGTCCTCGTTCTCCCGTACCTGCCTGCCAAATGTCGCCTCTTCTACAGAGATAGCAACATCCGCACCCCTCTTGGCCTCCTGCATGCTTATTCCGTTATCCTGTATCTCCTTTATCCTACCCACCATATCTCCATGCCTGTCCATGAGCTGGACAATAGGCCTTATTCTTCCTGCAAGTACCTCAACCCCGAAAATTGCAGGATGCGAGATCCTGAAGCAGCTGTTGGGAAGGATCCTGATCTTCCCCGGAAACACGAGGCTCCTCTCAACGAGCTCTTTCTCCTTCTTGCGCTCCTTATCTTCCCACTCTTTATAGCCATCTATTATCCTGTATATTATATTGCTCGATATTATGCTTATGCCTGCAGCGTATGCCTCTGCAGCGCCCTCCTCCTCCACATTTACATTGAACGCAAGGACAACTGCGCCATAAGGGTCTGCAGCCTTCCTGGAGAATGCGTCAAGTACATCCCTCTTCGTAACGCTGCCGAGCTCCTTCTTGCTTATCTTTACTCCTGCCCCTCCTAAAAGCTTTGAAAGGGCCTCAATGCTGCCTATGGTGTCTGCCTTAAGTATAACCCCATCCTTATCAGAGGCGAAGACCTCAGTTATCTCCGATTTTATCTCATTCTCGTAATTTGGCATATCTGTGGAGATGAGAAGCGATCCTGACAGCGCATCTTCAAGACCGCTGCCGCTTATCTTTACACCTGCAGCAGCGCTCACGCTCTCCACATAATAGAACTTGCCTGAAGATTCGCGCATCTCCTGCAGTGCCTTGGGCTTTAAGAGAGCCTTTATCTTAGCCTTTCCTATGCCGTTAGGCACGGCAAATGCAACTGTATCATTTACTCTGAGCGTGCCGTTATATAATATAACATCTACTGTGGAGCCCAACCCCTTCTCCTCCTTTCTCTCTATTATGCTCCCCACTCCTGCCCCATCTACCTCTATCTTCAGCCTCATCTCAAGGAACCTCTGGGATAAGCCTGCCGTGTACATAAGAAGCTCTGCTATTCCCTCTCCTGTTTTCGCACTTATGGGAACTATGACTACCTCCTTCTTGAAGTCTTTTATCCTATCGAACCTTTCAGATGAGAATCCAACCTCGCTAAGCCTTCCCACAATAGAATAAATTTTTGCATCAAGTTCTTCAGCAATGCGCCTCTGCTGCTTTTCCACAGCTTCTGAAAAACTCGTAGAACCGGTGGCCCTCCATCCTGTGACAAGGTCTATCTTGTTCGCTGCCACTATAAACGGGGTCTTATACTCCTTCAGTATCTCTATGGCTTCATATGTCTGCGGCTCGAAGTTTTTTGAAATGTCAACAACAAGTATGGCCATATCTGCAACAGAGCCTCCTCTTCTCCTCAAATTAGTGAATGCCTCATGTCCTGGCGTATCTACGAAGAGAAGGCCTGGTATTGTGATCTTCGCATTGAACTTTTCAAGCAGTCTGCCACAGATTGTCTCTACAGTATCTATTGGCACCTCGCTGGCACCTATATGCTGTGTTATACCTCCCGCTTCCCTGTTGACTATGGCAGTGTGCCTTATCCTGTCCAATAGCGATGTCTTTCCGTGGTCGACATGACCCATTACAACTATGATCGGCTGCCTTATCATAAAATCCTTTAGAATATAATTGTAGAATATCTATCAGCTCTCTTAAATATATTGCTGTATATCCTATCCTTAGCAATCCATAGCGAGAAACCCCACATCATTTATGGG
>CAZOFK010000121.1:0-1889 GCA_964579185.1 Microcaldota archaeon | reverse complement strand
GGCTACGTGACCAACAACTATACCTTCCCGTGAGACTGAAAGAAGAAAAGGATTAAATTAATGTTAGGCGTCAATCTTAATACGCCATTCGGCAAGTGGGCTTGTAGCTCAGCCTGGTCAGAGCGGCGGTCTTATAAGCCGTAGGTCGAGAGTTCAAATCTCTCCAGGCCCATATCGGTTACGGGGTCAGCAATATGTTAAATGTAATACATGTGTTGTATTCAATCATAATAGGGATAGTGCAGGGTATATCGGAATGGCTGCCTATCAGCAGCAAGACACAGGTGCTGCTGGCCTCGCAGGCCCTCCTCCACCTCAACTTCCAGCAGGCCTATACCTTCGGCCTCTTCATGGAAGTGGGCACCATACTGGCGGCGATAATATACTTCAGGAAAGATATCTACGCGCTTCTCAAGGTGCTCATCATGAGGGGCTCGCAGGTTGACAGGAAGCTCTTCACATATGTGCTTGTCTCGACGATCGCCACCGGCTTAATAGGCACACCAATTTACTTGATTGCGGACTCGATAAAAGGAATTTCTATAGGGATTCCTATGCTTGCCATAGGGCTTGTTCTAATTGGCGATGCGCTCTTCATAACCTATTCAAGGAAGAAAAAGGCAGTCGGGAACAAGAGGAAGTTCGAGAACCTTTCCTTCAAGGATTACCTAATAATAGGCATAGTGCAGGGCGTCGCGGCCCTGCCAGGCGTTAGCAGATCAGGAATAACCACCAGCGCCATGTTCCTGATGAACATAGAGCCTGATGAGGTGTTCAGGCTCTCCTTCATCATAGGCATATTCGCATCAGCTGGCGCATTCTCCCTTACTGCAATAAAGAGCCCGGCAAACATCTCTGTAGCGCTTTCAGGCATAGGCTTCTACGGTTTGCTGGTTGCGATAGCCGCAGCTACAGTGATAAGCCTTTTCCTTATAGACTTCCTGATCAAGATAGCGAGCAAGCAGAAGATAGTGTACCTGATAACCGCGCTTGGAATAATAGCAATTGCAAGCGGCGCAATATATATGGTGCTTGGCAGCTCAGCCATCTAGAAGGTGGGCTTTCAAATTCCGGAGCATTTTGGTTTTGGCATTGAAATGGTTTTCATGCGGTCATGCCTATGAAAGTGAAGTTTGTATTGGATAGGTACTGCGGAGTCAATTCTGATGATGTCCGCGCTGCGGTGCAAAAGAGTGCATCAGGCATAAGCATTTCAGAAAGGGATTATGACGCGGTTGTAATAATAGGAGGCGACGGCAGTTTCCTCAACAACGCCATTTATTACAGGAAGCCAGTACTGCCATTGGAGGGCATACACAAAGGGAATCTCAAGAGCGTCGGCGTGCTGACAGAGCACAAATTCTCAGATATGCCTGTTGTGCTCAAAAAGCTTGCCGAGGGTGATTTCAGGATCATAGACGAGCCTATTTTGAAGCTTAGATACTCAGGCAAAACCTATTCATCTATAGGTGATTTCTACGTGGAAAGAGGAGATACAAAAGAGGCAGTCAGATATACGTCGGTCATAACCGACGGCAGAAACAAAACCGTGAGCTATGCGATATCGAACGGTTTCATTGTTACGACACCAATTGGATCTACAGGGTACTTTTCCTATCTGGATAAGATTGAACGCAGGCAGCCCAAGCGCATAAAAGGCATCGGATTTGCGCACATACTGCCCTCTATGATAAAAGACGTTGTGAATGGCAGGCAAGTTCCGTATAGAATCAGGAGGGTTTTCCCGCTAAATTCAAAAATCAGAGTATGCATGGAGCGCAATTCAGCTTATCTGTTCGGCATACCTAAAATGAATTTGGGCATAAGGGTAAAAGGATGCATGCATTTCAGTGCATCAAGCGGCGCGATCAGGAAAATTGTAGTATGAT
>CAZOFK010000120.1:0-1910 GCA_964579185.1 Microcaldota archaeon | reverse complement strand
TGTATATCCTTGATTCTGTCTGCCCGTTCACGCTGTCCATGTAGCTCTGCCTGTGGCCCCATCCTTCAACTACGGAACCGTCAGGCCATAGCGCAAGCACAGTCGCATTAGTTGCGGTATTGTTATACATCCAGGCCATTGCCTGTAGGAACTGCGGGTTTATCCCATCCGCCTGCACGCTTGAGAATGAATTCACATAGGTCTGTGCAATATTCAGCGCGATAAGCGCAGTGAAGAGGCCCATGAGCGCAAATGCAGCGTATGCATACACCTTCCTCCTTCCAAGAAGCAGCCTAGGTGCTGAGTATATGAGATACGCAGCAAGTATGGCCAACGGCACTGCCACAAGCGAGTTGTAGCGTATTGCACCAAGCTGGAGGTATAATGTTGTAAAGAAGTATACCGCCACTACAGCAAAGGCCACACCCGCAAGGAACGCATGGTCCCTATCAATGACCCTCCTTCCGAGTATTATGAAAAGGGCAAGGCCTATCGGCGCAAGTATTATCTGGTAGCTGAAGCTCTCCCATATGAACAGAAGCGAGGGATGCTGCAGCTCCTGTATCGTAGTGCCCAATGAGCCTGTACCTATCGCAGAAGCAGATAGTCGCGATATATAGCTTGGAAGGGCAGCGAAGATCATTGCTACTAGTATTACTGCAAGTACGCCTATCAGGGCTGTCCTCTTCAGCCAGGTGCCTGCTATATTGCTGAACGTGCTGCGCCTGCCCTTTACTATATAATAAGCAAGTACAGACCCTACAAGTATGGGCGCATAGAAAACGAAGAAGTGCCAGCTTCCGAACGATGGTACGCTTCTTATAACATAAGCAAATATGTACAGCCATTCAGTTGCGTAGGCTAGCAGCAGCGCCAACGACAAGATTACACTGGATCGTAGCGCGCTCTCATCCGCCTTTATGAATCCGTAGACTATCATAACTACGAGCGCAGCCATGAAGGTAACAATTCCGAATACAGCACCGGCCCAGACAGCAGCAGAGGTGCCAAGCACAAGACCCCCAAAAGCAGCATACACATAGGAGCGCTTCCTCGATGCAGTGGTAGCGCACTTTATGAACAGTATAAGCGCAAGCAGCACGAATGCGGTGACGAAGCTGTCGCCCCTGTAGACCGTAGCTGCTGTCCTGGCTATGTCACCGCTTGATATGCTTACCAGGAGCATGCCGATGAGTCCTGCCATCCTGCTGTTTGTTAAGTATTTAGTAAGGAGGTATGCCCCAAAGGCATCAAGGATTCCGAATAGGACAGGCAGGACCCTCATTATGCTGTAGTAGCTCACACCAATAAATTGCAGTATCGCGTAAGGTATCATGGTCATGTAGTAGAGGCCGTTAGGTTCGCTTATAGGATTATGTAGCGGAAAGCCAGAAAGGCTCTGGTTCGCAGAGACTAAATAGTGGTTGGCCAGAGATTGGCCTATCACAGCATAGTGGAAGAAGCCATCAGGCTCGAAGAAGCCAACGTACCTGGCAAGGCCTAGCCTTAGCACTACATTAAGCACTATTATTGCTATCACTATGGCAAGGAAGGTGTACCTATTATCGAGGAAGCCCTTCTTGGCATGATGCCCTGCCTCATTGGCATGCCCACCCTTTATTCGGTCAAGCTTCTCCCTCAGCTCTCTCTCTTCACGCTCCTCCATAGAACCCCAAGCAGAGATACTTTAACAAGGCAAGGCTTTTATAACTTCTATGCGTCTATCATGGAAGTACGCCTATAAAGGCATAATCCCTGTCATCTAAGCCCTCTCTTAACTATGCGTTGAATAAAGAAAGGATGTATGACAAAAGACGGATGTTTAATGTTTTTTTATAAAAGAAACTTTATAGGATTCACATAGCTTTAAATACTTTGTCTTTAATGTAATTCCACAACACACTTACGTG
>CAZOFK010000119.1:0-1972 GCA_964579185.1 Microcaldota archaeon | reverse complement strand
GCCTGTATCGCAGGTCTGCCATCCTCTCCTATGGTATACATCCATACCATGTCCAACGGGTCGCTGGTCTTCTCGCACTGGTACCTGATAATAGGCACAGGCGTCTTGTGCTTGACAGGCAGCTCAAGGTTTGCTTCTTCACGGCTTAAATCAAAGGCAATCTGCATTGCAGCAATAGTTTTGCCGATTCCTGTCGGCCCTATCAGAAGCAGTGGCACGTCTGAATATATGGCGGATAGAACTGCCGTATAAACTTCCTTAGATTGGTCTCCGGCACGCCAGTTATATCCAGGATCCTTTTCTACGAACCGTGCGCCGCCGCCTCCCTGTCTTTGCGCGTCCTTGGTAGCATTAGCCAAGTCGCCGTTAATAACAGTCTTCTCCATTCGTATCATCTCGCTTCTAGCATTCTTAGCATTCCTTGAAAATTTTTAGGCAAAGATTGCCATGATTTCTTTATCGCCCCCACTATTGCCTATTTTGCTATAATATGCCAGCCGTGGCTGCGGTGCCCCCTTTGTAATAAGATCTGGCATAGTAATTACCTGTTAAGGCTTGCTTTTTGGGAGTATAAATACATTCGTATGAAATTTGTTCATTTAAAAGGCAGCGCTCCGAGAGAGCTCGCCGCTTCCGTCAGGCTCTTAGTTGTGGGCGGTCTGCAAGCATCATATGCTGCCCTTCCTGCTATCTCATCCTCTTAACGGCATAGGCGATTATCGGATCTTCGATAGCATATGTTTTTCTGAGCTCGTCCTTTTCAACAACGCCGAATTTTACCAGGTTTTGCAGCAGCATGTTCAGCAACGAGTCTTTAATGCCTTTTCCATCTTTTGCTACGACATAAGGCTTTATATCAGACCATCTATTCTGGCCGCTCAATATGGCCTTGAGTATAAGCAGATACCTCCTATTTGAATATCTTATTAAACTCTCCAATTCGTTTTTGACTAGTATATACCCCTCTTCAAATACAATTTTGAGCGCATCTTTATGGTTCAGTTTTTTGACGCTTCTATAATATCCATAGTAAGAGAGCCAACCAATTACACCGTCCAATTTTTCTACAGCATCTTCTATCTCCTGATCGCTTATCCTTTTCCTTTCGCCAAGTTCGCTAAATCCCTCTGCTAAGAATTTGCTGCTCTCCTCTTTGCTGAATTTATTCAAGTATATGTCATTCCTGAATCTTCCATAAAGCGGCGCTTTTGCATTATCATACTTCAAGAAAGCTTTAAGGGTGCCGATCTCGCTTCCAGACAATACATATATTATGTTGGACAGATTGTCGATGCTCCACGCCAAAAGCATATCATATTTCACGCTTCCGCCGAATCTCAGATACTGTGTTTCATCAAACGCCAAAATAAAGCTAATTTTTCTGTTTTTGCACCACTCGTTTATTCTTTTGAGCAAATCAGTGATATCATGCGCCTGCTCCATTACGCCCACATTCGCAAATTCTTCAGCGGATAAGCCCATTTTTTCTAAGAATTTTGCAAACTCGTTCGCTATTGAAGCGTTCAGCGCTCCCAGAGGCACAGAATTATATTTTAGATAAATCTCCCTAACATCTATGAACGCGTACGGCCACTCCTTTTCATTGAGCGCCGCTTTTATTAAACTGGTTTTGCCCGTTCTTCTGACACCGTAGACAATGCTGAGCCTCTCATTCAATCGGAATGCCTCTTCAAGTTTTTTTAGCTCCTTCTTCCTGTCAAAGAGGTCAGCAGTATTCTCTTTTGGATCCCTTCCGAATAGCATAAACCCGCTACCAATTTTGGTTTAACTAATACCCCCAGTAGTTACTAATACCTGCAGTAGTTAATTATAAATACCTTCCTATCAGATAAGGCAGATCCCTTCTTTCTTTGCTTTCCACGTTTGCCCTACGAAACAATGCCTTCGTATATCTCTGCTATCCCCCTGAGCATGACGAGCGCGAAGAGCGCTCCGACAAGAACGTAACCAA
>CAZOFK010000118.1:0-1993 GCA_964579185.1 Microcaldota archaeon | reverse complement strand
GCGGTCAGCCACCCGCACGCCACTGATGCAAGATTGGCAGCCCACGCTTAAATGTTTATCCATGCCTCTGAAGGTGCTGTATCCTCTGCGTTCTTTCAGCAGAGTATGCCTCTGCTCCAGCCGCATGGCTTGCAATCCATGCTGGGCTGTGAGGCCAGTACCTCTACTTGTGGTACAAGCAGGTAGGATACTGCTGCCTTTGGACAGCAGAGAAGGTCATACTGTGTCAAATTGTCTATCAAAAAAGATAGACTACTATACATAAAATATAAATATCTATACTGCCATAATCTATTACGAGAGAATGCATGCAATGGACATACTGAGTATTCTTAGGGAACAAAGGGAGGGCGTATTTACCACGCATGAGATAGCGCAATTGACGGGCAGCGGTGCAAAGTATGCATCGCTGATAACACTCCGAATGCTAAAAGGCAATATGATAAGGAGGGCGGAAAGAGGCAAATATTATCTCCCCAATACGAGCATATATGCTATAGCTTCGAATATGGTTTATCCATCGTACGTGAGCCTATTCGCAGCTTTCAGGTACTACAACCTTACCACGCAGATGCCGCGCATTATAGACATAGTAACAACAAAGAGGCATAAAGAGATTAAAGAGCTGGAAGGCAGCAGGGTGAGATTTGTGACATTCCAGAAAAGGCGCTTCTTCGGTTTTGGGATAGACAGAGAGACGGGCGCACTGGTAGCCGACATTGAAAAGGCGCTTGTCGACTCCTTATACCTGGGTGATCCGCAGTATGCGTATGTGGAAGAGGCCGCGGAGCTCGCATATGCGAAAGGCATGCTCAGTTCCGAAAAGCTCGTGCTTTATGCTGAGAATATGAGGTCTAAAAAGGCGGTGACGCTTGCCAGAGAACTGGCAGGCACGCTGCCAAGATCAGGAGGCGCGTAAAATGCGGGGGACAATTGGCCTTGATGATACAGGAATAGAGAAATGGAGGCAGTATGCAAAACATTTTGGGTTTGTCTCACCGATCCAAGCTGAAAAGGATTACATACAGGAAATCCTTCTGCTAAACCTCTTTTCTATAAAGCCTGTAGACGGGATTGTATTCAGGGGCGGCACTGCCCTGTCTAAGCTCTACGCTTCAGGAAGATTCTCTGAAGACCTCGATTTTATAGCTAAGGCGGGGATTGCAAAAGAGGATATGGAAGAGGAAGTTGGCAAATCCATCGAAGCTGTAAACAGCTATTACGACACCAATTTTGAGATGAGAGAATACAAGAATATGTTAAAGTATGAAATCAAGGTGAAGGGTCCAATCTACAGGATAACGCATAACAACCAGGCGACTCAAACGGTCCGTATAGATCTTAACACGTATGAGAGGCCTTGCGGGCAGGTCGTGCTGATTAGGCGCGTGCCTGTCTACAGCGACATAATACCCTACTATCTGTACTCGCTGACGGCCGACGAGTTAGTTGCTGATAAGATAAAGGCAATTCTAGAGAGGCGAAGGCGCGTAGCTCGCGATGCCTATGATTTGTGGATCTTGTTTGAAAAATACGATGCAAAAGTAGATATGCAGATGCTGGACAAGAAACTCGAGCTCTACGGGAAGGAGAAGGGCGAGGCGTTCAGTAAAAAGAAGGTTGCCGAAGCGCTTTCAGAAATAGGCAGGGTATGGGAGAAGGAGATGAAGCAGCTTGCCAGCACAAGCGTACCATATGGTGAAGTAAAAAGGGCAATACTCTCCAAGCTGGTGTAATCCTTGCCCATTTCCGCAGGATTCGTAGGCTTCACGTGAGCCTGTCCGACACAGCGTTTGCAAGCGCTGTCGCATTGATGTGCATGCCTTTTGCGACTACCATGGCAAGGTGGATGCCTTTCCACGCAAGGAGCGCAGTTGTGTCAGACGCATTCTCGAATACGTAGGTGTAGTTCATCCCGTTTGCAATGCCGTTGTATGTGTATGCGTTTGAAGGTGACTCTGCCTCAAGCTTTTCATACAATCCGTGGCTTGCA
>CAZOFK010000117.1:0-2029 GCA_964579185.1 Microcaldota archaeon | reverse complement strand
AGGATGTCACCAGCTCTTCAGTACACATATATGCCAACGCATAACAGCCCAGTTATCGCTGCAAAGTGCACCTACTTGCAATCTATTACTTGCTCTTGCATGTGCATGATTTCGACGGCTTGGCGCAGCCTGAACAGACTCTATTCTTTATCTCGGCGCCGCACTTCATGCATGGAGAGCAACCACATGTCTGGCACATATAACCACATTATACTGCAAGGCTTTTATTACTTATCATTCCAAGTAGGCGTATGAGAAAAGGTGTTTTGGCTGCTGGGATAGGCTGGATAGCAGCAGGAGTGCTCTCCCTCGCTGTCTGGTATCTGCTTAATGCTTCGAGGCTGTGCTCATGCCCTGAGATACCGACGGGCGCACCCCAAAACGTACAGTGCTGCATCTCCAATAACAGTGACCTCTATACAGGTGCCATTGCAATAGCCGTAGGCGTTTTTATACTTGCGCTCGGAGAGAGGATAAGCGGAGAGATTGAAAAAAGGCTCCTTGGGCGTGCAAAACCCCGGTGATTCGCTGCGCTCTCCTAAAAGATTAGGGCAGGTCTTCCTTCTCAATGAGGCCGTGGCAAAGGCTGAGGCAGCGCATGCATACAACAAGCGCGTGCTCGAGATAGGGCCCGGGCGCGGCATGCTTACAAAAGAGCTCTGCAGGACCGCAAGCAGCGTGACAGCAGTGGAGGTAGACAAAAGGCTTTATACGCAGCTCAAGCTCACCCTCAGGCAGGATAACCTGAGGCTTATAAACGCAGATTTTTTCAGCCTCAGCGACGAAGAGCTGGGGCTCAGCGGCATAGAGATCTTGATATCTAACATACCGTATGCGCTTTCGAGCAAGACGATAGGCTGGATCATAAGCAGAGGCAAGGAAGCAGTGCTATGCATGCAGAGAGAGTTTGTAGAGCACATGCTGGCCAAGGCAGGCACCCCCAGCTACTCCAAGCTAAGCGTCATATCCTCTCTCTCGCTCTCCATAACAGAGATCATGCCTGTGCCTAAATCCTCTTTCTATCCTGTGCCTAAGGTGGATTCCACTGTCATATACCTAAAGCCGAGAGAGCTGCGCCTCTCCGAGAGTGAGAAGCAGGCTCTTTCATGCCTCATGCAGCATAAAAAGAAAAGGCTTAAAAACGCGATAGAGGATGCAAGGCTCTCTCTGGGACTCGGAAGGGAAGCAGCGCATAAACTTGCCGCGCAGCTCCCGGAATGCGAGGAGCGCGTTTTCAGAATAAGCCCCGAAGGGCTCCTTGCAATATCCTCGCGCATCCTTAAAAAGAGAAGCGCGGACTTCCTTCTTCCTTGAGTATTGTACTATTCTTTACCTCCTTCCTGAACCTTTCCTCGGCCTCCCTTGAGCCTTCCCTTCCTAGAAGCGCCTTGTAATGCATGGGCGCAACTATCTTCGCATGTATTGCTTTGGCTGCCTCTATAGCCTCAGTGAGGTCCATGCAGTATGTGCCTCCCATAGGTATCAGCGCCAGGTCCACATCCAGATCTCTCATCTCTGGTATAAAGTCGGTATCACCTGCATGGTATATGCGCAGGCCTTCTGCTTCTATCACATAGCCCACCCACCCCTTTTTCTTAGGGTGGTTCATAAGCCTCTCGCTGACAGTGTTATATGCGGGTATGGTCTTGAATCTTATCCCTGCAGCCTCATACTTATTGAATGGCTCTACGGCTGTGGCCTTTCCCTTCATCACCTTTCCTACGCTATCCCTGGGCACGAAGACCTCTGTGCTATCTGTAGCAATGGCATCTATATCCTCGCTGCTGAAGTGGTCGAAATGCGGGTGCGTTATAAGTATGGCATCGGCCCTCTTCGGACTACCTAGATTAAACGGATCTATGTATACGCGCCCAGCCTTGCCTTCTATGATAAATCCGGCATGCCCCGTCCATCTCAAAAACCCAAGATTCATTCCATCACATACCTAATGGACTCAGGACTTATTTATTGCTTTCTACTTAACTACTGTACATACCAAAAGGCCAGAAAATCAGGTCTAGGTCACGCT
>CAZOFK010000116.1:0-2052 GCA_964579185.1 Microcaldota archaeon | reverse complement strand
CCATTGTGCTTTTCATTGCTTCTGGTGTCGTTGCGCCAAGATGGTTCAGCATATATATAGGATTGTTCCAGTTCAGTTTCATCTCAAGCTTTGAGCCGTTAGCGCTTATCTCAGCAGGTTCATACCAACCGCCAGGATATTTGAGGGCGTTTGCACGTATTTCGAAGAGACGCTCGCGGGCATGCAAAACCCCCCTTCCCTGCATCCTTTTTAATTGTTTTTTTGCAGCTTTATCTCCTGCATCTGCCTGTAGCATTAGCTCTTCTCTCTCCTCGGTTCTTCCTTTGTTTATTTCAACCAGAGTCGGCTTTATCTCTGGATTGTAAATTATGGATGTGGAGGTATAAGCTGTAAGTGGCTGGGAAGTTTTATGATAGATGAAGAACATGCGGTAATTAGTTAAAACTACATCCAAGGCTCTAGTTTTACATACCGTAGAACCAGGAATAATTCCTGGTCTTACGTCAGCGTCGATAGTATGTTTTTCTGTCGGATATCTTGGTGTACTTCCAATTTCGTTATTCTTCATTGTTTCAATTACTGTTTTTATCGCTTTAATTGTTCCTACCGGACCGAGTAAGTTTTGTTTCCACTCAGATCTTGTCTTCGCCTTTGCGACCTTTATCACATGCTCTCCTTCTATCAGAAACCTTGAATATTGCGTATCATATTCAGAATAGGCACTACTATCCTTTACCCTCTCCTCCTTTCTATCTCTATCTATACTTTTTGTCTCAGTCATAAAATCACCACAAAAGCATCAGCCTTAATAGATATATACATGTTTGCATTGGAAATCAACAATCAACGCTACATGCCTTCCAATTCGGATATGCGCTTGCTTAATTCATCTGCCGCCTCTTGCATGTTATATCTAACTGCAAGTGCCCGCGCATCCTCTAGGTCAAGTTTGGCGTCAAGCCGCTTCTTCTTATTCTCATATTCCTGCGCTTCGGTTTTGTATGCGTTTATTGCGTCTTCTATGGCCTTTTGGCCTTCAGCTGCATTTCCTATAAATATATAGGCCTTTGCTTCGCCTTCCTTTATCTTACAGAATTCCCTTGTCTCGCCTTTTTTTGCTGCCCTCTCCTCTGCCTTCTTGTATAGCTCTAACGCCTTTGAGGACATCTCGTTTAAGATGTCGGTATAACCCCTTTCAGAAGCTTCGTTTGCCAGATTCAGGCTCCTATAAGCGGCATTCCCATACGCTTTGGACTCTTCATCGCGCTCTATGCTTTTCTTTGCGGTTTCGTATATATTGACAAATTCTGAAGTAGGCGCTATTCCTTTATCTATAGACTGCCTGCGTAATTCAGAACCATGTGCGAGTCCTATGAGAGGTGCTTCTGCGAATATACCATACTTTCTCTTATTCGATTCATATAGCGCTTGTGTATCTTCTACGATCTTTTTATCCATCTCTTCCTTTATAGATTCATCTTTTGTAACCCTTCTTAGTGATTGGTCTGTTGTTATATCTTTATATTGCCTTGAAGCATAAGGTCCAAGTCCGTCTTTCATGTCGGTTTTTTCAGAAACAGCACTCTTTAAGTAATCTTCTGCAAGACCCCTCAATCTATCTGCTGCTTCCTTGTCAGAGTCAGTCTTATTTTTCAGCTTCTCGAGGTCTTGATAAGCTGATTTGTAAGCCAAACCTATCAGGTTTGGCTCGAATTTTTGGCTTGTGTATTGCTCTGCGCGCTTTACACGTTGCTCAGATGCGAGCCTAAGCGCATTATCGCAGGATGAGATATCGCTTGCGAACTCAAAGCTAGATGCTGCGCTTTCATACTCCGCTGCTGAATGAGAATACTCGGATTTCTCCGTATATTTTATGGCATCTTTCATGTGCCTTTCGGCATCCTTCAGGTACTTCTTTTTCATTCTTTCTATCGATGACATGCATACCGCCCCATATTATTCATTTCCCATTATTTGGTCGAGATATATATAGGTATATGTTGACATTTTCTGTGGTGGTTGCATGTTTGGGTCGGACATTGAAGCTAGATTAAATATAATGCGGGGCAGCTCCATTCTCAGCCCTGATGC
>CAZOFK010000115.1:0-2060 GCA_964579185.1 Microcaldota archaeon | reverse complement strand
GTTTCTAACTGAGTTGAAACTGAACTGAAATCGAACCCCGACTTTGTCTTTAGGCTGGGCTTGCTAATTGCTTGGCTACTGTAAACGAACCCGGGCCTTCGCCGTAAGAATGGGACGCCTTGGCCGGGATTCGAACCCGGGTCGCAACCGTGACAGGGTCGCATGCTGGACCACTACACTACCAAGGCATCTTCTTCTATTATCTCCGCTATAATATAAAAACATATCTAGAGGTATATGGCAGATTCAATGGTTTATGCGCTCAGCAGTCTATCCTTTTCGCGTAATGCCAAAACAGGTTCAAATAAGACAGGTTTTTAAATCTTTTAGCACATAGTATATATGCGACAACCACATCTGCACAGCCTGCACGAGTATGCTATACGCCTGCGCAGTCCTGAATGTCAAAATATTTGCGTTAAGGTCTTATTATGGAATATACGAGATTTGAAAAAGCAAGGATAATAGGGGCACGAGCCCTGCAGCTTGCATACGGCGCACCGCCGCTTATAGCTGTGCCTGAAAACATCAGTGAGCCTCTAGCTCTCGCAGAACTAGAGTTCGAGAATGGAGTAATACCTATAATGGTGCTTCGCAGCAACTAGTGAGGGCATTTCAGTGGAGAGATATGATGTCATAGTTGCAGGGGGTGGTCTGGCCGGCACTCTTGCCGCGGCCTCCTCAGCCAAAAACGGCGCAAGAACTGCTTTACTCGATAGGAATGTCGAGGAGAACATAGGAAGAAAGACAAACTGGGGCTGGGTATGCGGCGATGCTGTTGCCAAGGGCCACCTTGATTTTGTCGAGAAAGAACTTGACATAAACTTCGGCTCACCAGAGCTAGATCTCAAAGTAGACGGTGTATACGCATTCAGCCCTGACCTTAAGAATAAATTTCTTTTTGAGGGCGAAGGCTACAGCCTTGACAGGCCTAAATTGGCGCGCAAGCTGCTAAAATATGCGCTAAAGAACGGCGTAGAGTATATACCTGAATTTGTTGTAGAGGGTCCGCTGCTTGAAGACGGGACTGTTAGCGGTGTTTTCGGAAGGAATAGCAAGAATGAGCAGGAAAAGATAAGCTCAAAGCTTGTCATAGACGCGACAGGCATAGCAAGCATGATCAGGCGCAAGCTCCCTGAAAACACATACATAGAGAGAGACGTAAGCACAGATGACATAGAGAGCACAGGGAGGTATATCTTGGATTTTGAGAAGGGAGGCGACGATGAAAGGTATTACGACCCCAAGAATGCCATAATACATCTTAATCAAGTCCTTGCGCCAGGGGGCTACGGATGGGTCTTTCCGAAGAAAGGAGAGCGTATAAATGTAGGCGTCGGCGTAGAAAAAAAGAGCATAGAGATAAGGAACGCTAAGCTCAACAAGAAAGACACGCTGCACACACTTATAGATGAATATATAAGATGGAATCCTCTCATTAAAGGCGGAAACATCATAAGCGACGACAGCAATGGAAAGGGCTACTGGTCTGTAACAGTAAGACGGCAGTTCGACAGCCTCGTATATCCTGGCTATCTTGGCGCAGGTGACAGTATGGCAATGCCGAATCCCATAAGCGCAGGCGGCATAGGTCCTGCTATGGTCGCAGGCGCACTTTCCGGAAAGGCGGCAGCGGAAGCCATAGTTGAAGGCGGCAGCAGCCTCGAATCAATATGGAGATATAACCTGCGATATAATGAAGCATACGGATACAAGACAGCAGCTCTTGAAGCCTTCAGGACATACCTCCAATCACTGAACAACGACCTTATAAACTATGGCATGGCGCATTTCCTTACAAAAGAGGAAGCTGTTGATATAAGCTATGGAAGGATACCAGAACTCACTATAGCAAGCACCTTCATGAAGATCCTGAGCGGCATACAGAACATAACTGCCTTCAGAAACCTCATATATGTGGTCGGGAAGATGAAAAGGCTCAATGAGCTTTATGCGAAGTATCCTAAGGAGGCAAAGGACTTCAGGGCGTGGAAGGAGGTAGTATCGGCTGAAATGCACGAGATAAAGGAACGCTTCAGGCCAAATCCCATCTGATCTAA
>CAZOFK010000114.1:0-2077 GCA_964579185.1 Microcaldota archaeon | reverse complement strand
TTTGTGGATACGTGAGTTCAAATCTCACTCCCCGCAGATAATTCTTTTTTTAGATGATGTCTGGCTGCGGAAAGGCACTCCCATCCTGTCCTTACCGATGCATGGATGCATATTGCAGTAGCTGTGCTTCATGGTCACTTTATTGGCTCCCTATGGAACTGCGCAAATACCTTCCTGTAGGTTTCTATTGTGCCTATGTCGAACCAGTTGCCCTTATATACGACAGCCTGCAGCGCTGCATTTTTTATGTACCACTGCAGGAAGTAGCCAGGTGCGTCTGGATTGTTTTCAGTGCTTATGTACTCCTTGAATCTGCCCAGCGTCTCTTTCGGGAAGGCGTATATCCCTGTGCTTATCAGCGTAGACTCAGGCTTTTCAGGCTTCTCGATGAAGTGCATCACATTGCTGCCCTCCAGCTTTATGACGCCGAACCTCTTTGCCTCTTCTACTGAATCAACATCATAAACGCAGATTGTGGGCTTCCTGGACTTCATGAAGTGCTCTATGAGGTTTGATAGGCTGAAGTTGTAGAAGTTGTCACCGGAGATTATAAGCAGGTCGCTGCCCAGGCCTGCCTTCTCTATCGCATACTCTATGCCTTTTATTGCGCCGAACTTGTGGCCGTTGTGAAGGGTAGGCTCGATTATCAGCTCGATGGGCTTTGCCAGCCCCAAGGCCTTCCTTGAGCGCATCCAGTACTCGAACTGATCTGCGAATTTGCGGTTTGTCGATATCACTATCTTATCTACGCCCAGCGAGACGGCATCGTCGGTTATATAATCGAGTATAGGCCTTCCACCGATAGGCAGGAGGGGCTTCGGTACGAAGAGCGTTATAGGTTCAAGCCTTGTCGCAAAGCCGCCGCAGAGTATAAGCGCATCCATCTATTCACCTGGCATTCAATGGGTTGAAGTCAGGGCCTGGCCCTGAGATATGCCCTATTCATGTGTGCCCTGCCTGCCCGGAGTTGCCGCATGCTTCTTTTCCATATCTGTCAGCCATATGCCAGCCTTTTGATCGCGAGGCACCATCCTTGCAGAGGAGGCTCTTCTTTTGTATACGCACCGGCATTGTGCGTTTTCTTCTCCCTCGAAAACAACGATAACATAACTAATATACTCTCTTTTATATATCTTTCTTTGTTTCTTGGGCAGGACGCTGTCAGATGCGAGAGGACTTGCACTAATTCAAGATATACATGTTGAAGACATGAGCTGCAGGTAGTGCAGCGGTGCAGCAGCAAAAGCTATATAAAGTCTGCATAATGAATTGAGTTATAATGAATTGAGTTAAATTGAGTTAAATTGCATTGATTACATGGCTAATTATATGGCTGCGATTGCCCCTGTGGTTATAACGCTCTGCGCTGCGCTTATAGCTTCTGTGGCGCAGTATACGCTGAAGAGGCATATTGTGCACTTCAGGCTTGGAGTAAGCGGTATATTTGCTGTGCTCAGGAAGAAGGGTCTGCTGCTCGGCCTGGGGCTTTATGCACTCAGCCTTGTCGTATACCTCTTTGCGCTCCGCTCTGCGCCGCTCTCTGTTGTGTATCCAATCTTTGCAACGACCTTTATCTTCGTAGCCTTATTTGCAAGGTTCCTGCTGGGCGAAAAGTTAGGATGGATGCGCATCCTTGGCATAGCACTTGTCTTCATAGGCATAGTATTTGTGGCTGCCACATACTGATGGTTATATGGAAAAGGATAAAGGAAGGCGAGCTCTTCTCTTCTTGCTGATAGGCAGCACACTTCTGGGAGCCCTCGGCCAGCTTCTCTTCAAGGTTGCGCTTGCATATTACGGCATGCTTTTTATAGGCTATCTTGCGCTGGGCCTTGCTGCATACGGGATATCGACGTTCATATACCTGCATGTGCTGGGCAGAACGCATCTGAGCTGGGCCTACAGCTTCGGGGGCCTGAGCTACATCTTTGCAAGCGTGCTTGCGGTGATTGTGCTTGGAGAGAGAGTCAGCCCTCTGAGATGGCTGGGCATTGTGATAATAGCAATAGGCACTGCCTTCATAGCAGTAAGCTGAGCCTTATCTATGTGGGCGTAAAACTCACACCATTTACAGTAG
>CAZOFK010000113.1:0-2116 GCA_964579185.1 Microcaldota archaeon | reverse complement strand
GTATAGATCCCCTCATCCACGCTGTAGCCGTGCTGCCTTAAGAGCGATGCCATGATATCGCTGTCAGAACGGTTTAGAGTGCATCCATATGTCTCGATGAGGACCTTGGGCATTGAGAACCACCGCACATAAGCATATCTGCGATCATTATAATTATGTTGCAGTTCATGCAGCCGGAACCGGAATGCCTGGCACGCTGAAGAAAGTATAGGCTGAAAATGCAACCGAGGCTATTATTACGGCAAGTAATATTGTCACTATTACAATGCCGAAAGAGCGCAGCATTGTTGTCTTTTGGAGCTTTGAAAGACCGATGATGAGCAGGACAAATTCCCACAGTACAAAGAGCAGAATCAAAAATCCGAGGTGTGGTATGGTCTGCAGCTCTGTAGCAAGAACCACTGCGCCTGAAGCGTATGTGGTTGCGGTTACAGTATCGTCAAAGCTGCCTTTGTATGATTTTAATATGTTCTTCCCGACAAAATGGTAGAGTGCGGAATTTATTACAATGCTTATAGGTATCAGTACGAAGAAGAGCAGGATAGAGAAGAGTATATAAAAGAGATATGGGTTTCCGCCGAAGTATATAAAATATTGCTGCGGTAGCTGGCCAAACCCGTTATAGGCATTAAAGAGAAGGCCTAATATTACAAAAAGGAAAAATGGGACGACTGAGAGTTTGTAATAATATTTGAATGAGCTTCTGAAGTCCATGCCTTTCTTTATGTCCGTTGGGTGAAGCATGATGTCTATTTCTTCCTTTATCTCATCGAGTATGATCATTGAAAGACCTTATTTATCAAGGCCGCCGCAGGATAACTTTTCATGGCCTCACTTGCCTCCCTTCATGAGAGCCAGCTTAGCCAGCATGGCTTCTAGCTGTATGCGTTCGTTTGCGCCCTCTACTATCCTGAAGTTGTATTCACCTATCTCACTTATGAGCTTCAGCTTAAGCGCTTCCTCGGCATTTAGGCCCATGGCCTCCCTGTAGCACTGCACAAGGACATCCTCACCGCTCATGCCGTAAGAGAGAAGCAGGGCATTGAGTTCGGTGCTGGCTTTTTCGAAATCACCGGAGAGCGCATACCGTAGCATTGCGTTTATCTCCTTAGGCCTCGCGCGGGCAGCTATATCATAGATATCCTTTTCGGTTATTTCATCGGAAGAGACGGCGGCGCTCTGCAGTACATTAGTAAGCATCCTCAGGTCGCCTTCGCTTACGTATATCAGTGCCTCCAGCGCCTTTTTGTCTATTTTAAGGTCTTCGGCATCTGCTATTCTCTTTACATAGCTGTCCATCTCCTCCTCTTTAAGATGCTTGAACCTTAGCACTATGCATCTGCTCTGTATCGGCTCTATGAGCTTGCTCGAGTAGTTTGCACTGAGTATAAACCTTGTTGTCGAAGAATATTTCTCCATAGTGCGCCTGAGGGCGTGCTGTGCCTCAGGCGTAAGCGCGTCTGCCTCATCCAAAAAGACTATCTTGACAAGATCTCCTGACAGTGGAAGTGTTCTTGCGAACTCTTTGACCTTCCCCCTTATTACGTCTATGCCCCTAGAATCGCTTGCATTGAGCTCTAAAAATGCCTCATTCATCTTATCAGCGTATAGCTCGCGTGCCATTGCTATTGCTGATGTTGTTTTACCTACGCCTGCAGGACCTGCGAAGATCATGCTCGGAAAGTTCTTAGCAGAGACAAAGGCCTTTAGCTTCTCTATAATGGCTTCCTGCCCTATAACCTCATCTAGCCTGGAAGGCCTGTATTTCTCAGACCATGAGAGTTCTATGCTTTTCATGCAAATGCCTAGGTTTCAAGATTTCCGTGAACAACTGTAGAATTGCGTGCTTGCAACATGCAGTGCAGCCCCGCTTTGTGATGATTATAGGTAATACATGGAAGTAATAATAATGTATCGTACATGCTTGCGGCAGGCGGCGATCCGCACTCCAATCTGCCTGTGAAATCATATAGCACTCTCCATTAAGTTTACGCGCCGGTTGGACGGTCAAATAAGCC
Organism: Microcaldota archaeon; assembly: GCA_964579185.1. Classification (GTDB taxonomy): domain Archaea; phylum Micrarchaeota; class Micrarchaeia; order Micrarchaeales; family CABMGC01; genus JAJYIA01. Next base: position 98 of record CAZOFK010000113.1, on the reverse strand, counting down.
AATTCAGAAAGCAGTACAATAATTTAGGTCATAGCAACTGCGGTTAAAAAGCTTGATGCATTCTATTCTTCCGAAGATTACCATAAGGACTACTACAA
>CAZOFK010000112.1:0-2140 GCA_964579185.1 Microcaldota archaeon | reverse complement strand
GGAGCGGCAAGTACGTATTCTTTGTCTTCGACGAAACGATAAAAGAGGTATCTACAGGAAACAGCAAAATTGAGGCGATAGGTAAATATTTCGACCATTCGCAGAACAGGTTTGTATACGGCCATAAGGTATTTACGGCCTGCCACGTTTCCGACCGGGTTCGGACCCCGGCCAAGGCGTACCCCAACCTATTCTTATATTTACGGCGGCTGCCGAGCTTAAAATCCCAAAGACTAAAGGCGGAGGATTGCGTCGACCCCACGCCCCGATGAGATTCACATTCATGTATCGCAGTAGACATTTAGTGCACCATGGGCGGGGCTCGCTGCTTTCAGAGCGGAATGCCCATGATCTTAAGGATTGCGATAGTCCCCACAGCAGGGAGGCCGAAGAGTGCTGTTACTACTATGATTGGTATGATGAGAGGTATGCCGAAACCAAAGACATAATCAAGGGCCAGTATGGCTATGAAGCCCAGTATGCTGTTTGCTATTATGCTCAGCAGCAGCCTCAGGAGCGATTTACCTATCTTGAAGATAATGTATATGAGGGCTATGGCAAGCACTCCTATGAATATCTCGGAAAGGAGCGTACTGGCGTTTATCCCAAGCGCAAGCAAGAACAACATACGCTTATATACGCAGATGCAGTATATAAATATGTGGTGTGCGAGTGGCTAACGGTCATATGACTGAGGAAGCTCTCTCCATGCAGAGTGTGTATGGCTTAACGCCTAATTCGGAACAGAAACGAGACCACTACTGCACAATTGCGATGACTCTACGAGCGTGCTGGTGTGGCTGAAACGGCCGATGCGCACACTGTGAGCATGCAAGGCTAAAAAGCCGCTTAGTCGAATGCCACTTAAAACAGAAGAGAGGCTACGGCACACCACACCTTATTGTCAAGCGTCAGGCAGGCTCTCCTATAAGATAAGCATATGTATTTCCAGTGATCCTAGCGCTTATTGTCTTGCCGTGCAGGTGTGTGCGCCTGCCCAGCGCAAAAGGCCTGTAGTACACATCCCTGCCGCCTAGCATGCCGCTGTTCTCCTCGGTCACTAAGACCTTTTCCCTCCTGCCTACAAGCCTTCCGAATACCTTATGCTGCAAGCCTCTTACGTGTCTTGAGAGGTAGACGCTTCTCTTTTTCACCTCCGCATTTGGGATTCGCCTCACGAATGCGCTTTGTGTATGGGGCCTTATTCCAAACTTTGAGATATTTGTAAATGTAGGCAGCACTTCGTCAATTAGGCTTACTGTAGAGCCGAATTCTTCCTCTGTCTCCCCCGGATATCCGACTATTACATCGGTTGCTATGCTTATGCCGCGTATCTTTTTCCTTAACTCTTTGACATATGCATGAAATTCTTCGCGCGAATAGCGCCGCTTCATAGCGGCAAGGATTCTATTGCTACCTGACTGGACAGGCAGATGCATGAACCTGAAGACCTTCCTGTGCCCATAGGCTTCAATAAGCTGATCTATGAACCTGTGCAGGTGCTCGGGATTTAACATGCCTACGCGTACCATGAATTCCCCTGATATGTCTGTTATCATGGGAAGGAGCTCTGCTATGTTTGTCTTCCTATCTGCTCCGTATGCACCTATGTCCTGGGATGTAAGGTCTATCTCTATTGCGCCTTTCTGCGCGCTCATCTCAACAGCCTTAAGTATATTCTGCTCAGAGAAGCTGTGCAGCGGCCCTCTTGCGAATCTTGTCTCACAGAAGGTGCAGCCGCTCAGGCAGCCCTCTGAGAGGGGTATGTGTACTATAAGCTGCTCCTGGCGCAGGCCTAGATCTGAAAGCTTATCGTTTGCTGTGTAAGAGGTATAGTGCACATCCGCATTGCTTTCTATGCGGCGCATAGCTTCCACAATTCTTTGTGTATTTGATGTGCTAAGTAGAGATGCGTTCGGCGCCGCGGCTTTTACGAGGTCGGGGCTGGCGCTTGCTAGGCAGCCGGTCACTATAAGGCGCTTTCCAAGACCTGACATGCCCCTCAACCTGTGCAGCAGCCTCTGTTCTGTGGGTTGCTTGACTGTGCACGTGTTGAGTATTATATAATCATGGCTGCCATTTCCAGTATAGATCCCCTCATCCACGCTGTAGCCGTGCTGCCTTAAGAGCGATGCCATGA
>CAZOFK010000111.1:0-2152 GCA_964579185.1 Microcaldota archaeon | reverse complement strand
GTATCTGAGGCCTAAGAATAAGGAGAGCAAGAGGAAGAAGTGATAATCAATAAATACCAGTCGCTTGATTTATTGATTGTAATGCGTATTGTATAATAACAGGGTGAAAACATGACAGATGATCTGACTCCGGTGGAGCAGCTGATAATAAAGGCAATGCAGGAGCTTGGCGCAACCAAGGACACAAGCATAAAGACAGCGGACGACATAACGAAGAAGTGCAACAGGCCGAAAGGCCTGGTAAACAACTCGCTCGTATCGCTGGTCCAGAAAGGCGTTATAAAGAGAGTTGCAAGGGAAAAGGCCTCAGGCTATTATATAATACAGAAGTGAGACTTTTGGATGAGGAGCCTTCAGAATATGTTGACTTCATGGTTAGGTATAAGGACTGGGTAGCGATAAAAAGGCTGGGCATCCGCGATCAGTCAAGGCCAGAAGAGATCGTGTTCCATCTGGCGGGCATAAGAAACAGCATAGACAGCAAAGCTTTCAAGATTCTTGGCATAGATACCGAAAGGCTGGACTCGCTGGCATCTTCAATTGCAAATGGCAGGAAAGGGAATTACTCAGCACTTGGGGACGTACTTAAGGAGCTCGACAAGAAGGATGTCAAGGCACAGATAGAGAGTTCATGCTCGGACAGCAAGCTCTCAAAGATAGCCGGCATATACCTGCTCAACAGGATTATGCTTAACATGGGGTTCGACAGTTCAATAAACCAGGAGATGCTCTCTAAGGTATATCCCGACCTGAAGGTCAAGCTTCCTCCGGGCGCAAAGAGGAAGAAGGCCTGACCTCCATCTCGTTTATCATCTCTGCCAGGCGTTCTGCAAACATTCTGCAAACCTTCCAATTCACACAATTCACATCAGTGCCTTATCTTTAGCCTTTCTACATTGCCCTCTTTGTCTATATATGACCATGCGCCTTCGCCAGTCACTCTCATCCTGTTCACGTGGAAGCCCTCCTTTAGTTTGTTGGTCCTGAGCAGCTTCTTGTCTTCAGCTATTAGGTCCATATCATCAGGTATTACCTTGCTCACATTATCCTCCTGCAGCGCAGCCTCGTGTATTGCTCTGTATTGTGAATAATCCCTTATGTACACCGAATCATCTATGTCTATGCTTATGCGCTCCTTCATGCCCCCATCCACAACGCTTTTCGCCGGTATTTTTGCTAGGAATGCATCGGCACCTGATCCGCTTCCGTAAGATAATAGGATGCCGTCTATGCTATCCCTGCCGTTTCTGAGTTTCTCGACAGCTATATCTGGATGCTCAGCAAAATACTTTATCAGCGCTATGTTGCTTATGAAGACCGCACTCGTGTACGTGTTGCCGGTCTCTCGATTTATGCTGACTGCTTCGTTTAGGTGCAGCCTATCCATCTCCGCCTCTGCCATCTTCTCCTTCCTGAATCCCTTGAGCCACGACCAGTAGCTATTCACCTCATTATCTGTTGTCAGCGCCTCCCTTATCTCCCACTCTTCCTTGAATTCGCCGCCATTGGCGTTGAACGCCTCTATCTTCTTTTTCAGCATGTCTGTGAAGCCATTGAAATTTGGATAAGGCTCCTTGCCTATATTCTGCACTATCTTCTCCAGCTTCTCAGGCTCGTAGACGCGCATCAGGTGCAGTATCAACGGCGAAGCGAGCATCTTCGGCTGTTTTGGATGAGGCACGTGCGCGGCATAGAAGTCCAGGGCGTAGAGGTTGATAGGCTCGCCGTGGATTTCCATATACTCCTTCTCAAGGTTGCTTATGGCCATAGAGCAGTCATACACAAATATCTCCTCGGAGAACGGCCCCGAAGGCACATACGGGTTGCTTGTGCCATACTTGGTGAAATCAGCGAAGGCATCGTGGAAATATCCCACGCCATCCTCTATGGCTATCTGTTCCAGCTTTGGGTTGGATGTTATCCACATCGCAGTGGATGCTGCTCCCTGCGTCGCCTCTGCCTTTGGCGCTTTTAAGGGATCATATATAGCTATGTCTGAGGTAACCAGCAATGCGGATGTCTTCCTTGGATTGCCATTATGGTCTTGGGAATGAAGGGAGTTCTTGACATTGGCAACTGCGTCATTGAGTGAGAATCCGCCCCCTCTGCATGCATAGAATATGCCCGCATCTGCCGCATTCTTCAGCATGTC
>CAZOFK010000110.1:0-2164 GCA_964579185.1 Microcaldota archaeon | reverse complement strand
TTCATCCCACCCATAAATGATGTGGGGTTTCTCGCTATGGATTGCTAAAGAAGCTCAAAGTGGCGAAATTAAGTCAGTCAACCAAAGTCATCAATCGTCTTCTCATATACCTCTTTTATCAGAGGCGCAGTAGCGGAAACATAGCAAGCCATAGCCATGTTCCTGGCATTCCTACCCATCTCGGTTTTCAACCTGCCGTTTTTGTACAGCTGCAATATCTTAATGGCCAGGGCTTTGAAATCGCCAGGCTTAAAGGTATATCCATTAAGTCCGTCAGTCACAAGCTCAGATATGCCTGCGCCGCCGCTTACTATTGCAGGCACGCCATAAAGCCATGCTTCAGCCACGGCAAGGCCGAATCCCTCTGTCCTGGAAGGCAGCACGAAGAGGTCGGCCCTTGAGTATATACATTCGAGCTCAGAATGGTCAAGGAGGCCTGCAAAGACCACTGTGTTCTCAACTCCCAGCTTTTTTGCAAGTGCACGCAGCCTTTTTAGCCAGAGCTCGCTCTTGTTGTGTCCAAGCCCGCTCGGACTGCTGCTGAAGCTAGCACCGCCTACTAATACTATCTTTATCTTCTCTTTCTTAAGCAGTGCAGCAGATCTGACGAGATCATCCTGAGATTTAATCATGTCCATCCTTGCGACATTGACTACAACGAAGTGGTCGGGTTTTATGCCAAGGCGCTCCATGACCCCCTCCATCTTGCCCTTCGTCGCCTTCTTCCATATTGTCTGGTCTATATGTGGGTAGATCTGGTACGCACTCCCTCTGTATCCTGCCCTGATCAGACCTTCCAGGTCCCTCTTTGTACTCACTATTACTGCATCGTTTCCTTCCATTCCGTTAATTATGAATTTTTTTATCTTCCTATTCACCCTTTCAGGCACAAACGGTATGTGCCATCTCAGGACTGATGGAAACGACGGCCCTAGCATAGAGCCGAGAAGAAGCTGCTGGAAGTCATGTATCTCAAAAATATTTATATCCTCATAGTCCTGAAGTATGATCCTTGCAAGCTTCGAATTGTACCTGAAGTACCCCAGATACTCTTTAACTGTAAAAGCGCGCGAACTAAAGCCATGTATGTTATTCCATATCTCCTCCTTGAAGTTTACATAGTCCTTACTGCTCTCTCCCTCCATATGTATGCTGACTGCATCAATCCATTTCGACAATACTATCTTTCTCGGTGCGTTTGGGTTCAACGAAAACCAGATAGCCTTATTCACAATTCCATGCACCATCAATTCATCAAGCTGCGCCTTTATCAGCGGCGTAACGCCGCCTACAGTATCAGTATACTCTCCTTTGTCTAGGTCGGATATGTCTATGGTCTCTCTTTTGTGCTCGGACAGAAACCTTATCACAGGAGTCTGGGAAACTATGCCTAGGTTGATCCCGACCATTCAATTCCCTTTCTCGAAAACGAACTCAAGGCAGACCGTGGCCTTTGAGTATTTCCTGATGGCTTTGACGTTCCTTCTGTCATCGTCTATCATTATATCTATCCCATACCTCCTGCACAATGTGGCCTTGTTTCTTGGTATAGGCTCGAGGGCGAGCAGCAATTTACTGTAATGCACTCCCCACCCCCTCAATCTCTCCTCCTTTTCTGCATACACCTCATCCCGTTTCGGCTCCTTCGGCCTATCGCACGAAGAGATTACATATATCTTGTTGCCGTTTATCAGGCTCCTTGTGAGTTTCTTGAAAAGCAGAGGATGCTCCGTTATCGTATTATCAAAATCTATGCCTATGTTCATACAACATCCCTCAAGGTTTTTGTCATGCAATATATATGTATATTCTCTCTTATGAAGCCCTGCCTACCCACACATCAAAACAAGCAGAACAAGCCTGCTACCAAAGCGCAGTACACCCTCTTTAGGAGAACAAAATAAAAAAAACAAAAGCAAACGGATCTACTGCAACTCTTCAACTGCAGATGCGATCTGCTGTTCGGACAGGCTTGCACAAACACCGCATGTGCCTGCATGCTCTACAGCCTTCTTCACCACTTCTTCCCTTATCTGCCCTTCCGCCCTGAAGCCACAACTTCTCCCCCAACTGTCTTGAGGAAACCCTGTACGATACCATTTTTCCACTTAGTTATCATAAGATTCATATTATTTAAATACATATGATAAATTTTCATATATTC
>CAZOFK010000109.1:0-2183 GCA_964579185.1 Microcaldota archaeon | reverse complement strand
TGCACTTATTGTACCAACTACCGCCTTTGTTGCTGTGCTTATTATTGCTATGCCTGGGCCTGATGGCGCATAATTGGTGATGTATGCGTATGTGTCTGTCGGAGAGATTGCTACGTCCATAGGCGAGAAAAGGCTGGAATTTATAGCTCCTTCTACAGTATTGTAACAGTTCAAGATGTGCTGCCTCCAGAATAATGCGGGGGATGACCCCGTCAGACTTTGAGGCATCAGAAGGTCTTGTATTTACCAAGTGAAATGTCAATGGTGAACGTTGCTATGTCTTCGAGAAAGCCTTCTGCAACGTACCTTGCCTTGCCGCTTACGTTGTTGAAATCAGACCCGTTTTCTGTTATCAGGTTTATGTTGAGGTTGTGCGGTTCATTTATCTTCCTGCCTATCTGTGAGAGTATGGCAATATCGCACTCTTCTATCTCGGGATAATCATTTGTTATCTTTTTTGCTATCTCAGTAGACATTATATTATAGATCTTGCCTATGTGGCTCACCGGATTTTTGCCTGCCGCTGCCTCAAGGCTCATATGCCTGAACGGAGTTATAAGGCCGTTTACTCTATTCCCACGGCCTACTGAGCCATCGTCGCCTGCCTCGCAACTCAATCCAGATTTTGTCAGGTAGATTCCGCCTTTCTCGAATGAATCTCCAGTATTGACATGCACCTTTATCTCTTCGTTTGTGAGCTTCTTTGCGTTGTTTATAACATCGCGCTCTACCTTTGCCTTGTACTCCATGTATTTTTCAATAGAGTCTATGAACTGTGCAACGAACGCAACGGCTATTGTGAGCGTTATCCCGTTCCTCTCCCTGAGCCCCATGACTTTTATGTCTTCTCCTACTGCAGGCATAACGTTCTTGTACTCCCTACTGTTCAGATACCACTCAGTCTCAAGAACAAGCTGTTCGGTGAGAGTGAATGGTGCAAAGCCTATCCCGAAAGAAGTGTCGTTTGCAAGCGGTACGTCGCCTTTCCCCCTTTCGAAAAGGCTCGAGAGATCGCTGCTGCCCTTTGCTATCCTCGACTCGACTGAAAGTTCTGTTTCAAGGTTGAGGAACCTCGTATTTTTCCTGAAGTACTCGATGGCAATCTTATTTGTTATATTATTTATGTCTAGAGTCCTTCCGTTGATGTCGCTTGTAGCTCTCCCTGTTATTATGACCTCGATTTTCTTGGTTATTTCTCCTCTGCCGAAAGCGACATTAGATGCACCGCCTATGATTAGGCCTTTATCTACGTTATGATGCAGGATTGTACCGAACTCGTTGATGTATTCCCTGCAGAGTGCATGGCTCGCCTCATCGACTATCCCGTCTATGAGGCTGTCAGGGTGCCCTATGCCCTTTCTCTCAACATATTCGGTATCCTGCTCTGAAACGGGCTTTATGTCTAGCCTGCTCACAGATATGTTCTTCATCGATATCACATTTATATATAATAGAGATACAAAGTATACAAAGAATGGCTTGAAGAGTATGCTGCAAACATATATATAATAATTGTCGCACTAAAAATTACTGGTGATACTCATGCCTATAGTCCTTGATTCTCCGGAATCGATCTCGATTAGGATAAGGAAGACGAGGAAAGCTGTAGGTATAAGCCAGAGAAAACTGGCGATGGTGTCAGGGGTCAGCCAGAGCACAATAGCGAGAATCGAGAAGGATATACAGAGGCTTGATCCCAACTATTCGACCATATTTAATATAGTGGAAACGCTTTCGCGATTCGAAAGGGAGGGCTCTCCTGATTTCATGGGAAAGAAGGCAGAGGATATAATGAAGAGAGCTGTCGTGGCTGTAAGGCCTGGAGACAGCGTAAGGAAGGCCATAAGCATCATGAAGGACTATGATTTTCCTCAGCTGCCGGTTATTGAGAACGGAAGGTCGGTAGGCACTATAAGCCAGAAGGGACTCTTTGGCATAGTCTTGAATGGCCCTAAAGCAGCTTCTAAGATGCGTATACGCGATATATTGGAGATGGCGATGCCGCAGGTCGATGCGAACACTGAGGTATCAAAACTTAAGCAGGTGCTTGAGAACTTCGATGCCGCGCTAGTAGTCAAGAGAGGCAGGGTTGCAGGCATCATAACTATATACGATATACTCAAGTTTGTCTGACATCCTCCCACGAATAAATTCTGTGGGGTTCCTCTGCGCTTAGCAGATGG
>CAZOFK010000108.1:0-2254 GCA_964579185.1 Microcaldota archaeon | reverse complement strand
GAGTATGTTCCTGATTCAATGACGCAACTTGCGATACATGTTGCATCGTAGAGATTGCATCTCCAAATGCGTTACTTTTGGTGTGTCCCTCCCTAGCTCTGTTGAGTATGTTTATTGATGCGTTTATGTCCCTGTCCTCATGCATGCCGCACCTGTTGCAGGCATAGACCCTTTCAGAGAGCGGCATATCCTGAATATTGCCGCAGTTGCTGCACGTCTTCGTTGTGTCTTTTGCATCTACCTCTATGACTCTCATACCAGCACTTTCAGCCCTGTATGAGAGGATTGTCCTGAATTTTGACCATTCTCCGACTGGCGTTTGGAATCAGTACAGAGCCTGAATTTATATGCTCTTGTAGAATACATGTTGGTTATATCGTCATTCATATTTATATACCTTGCATCCTGCAGTGGCTTATATCCCACCTATAAATGGTGTAGGTTTTACGCCCACTATATAAAAGAAAGCAAATAAAAGGATTGGCTGTTAATGATTAGCGGTGCGTTGATGGGCAGACTCGTTGACAAGAGGGCGCTTTTTCTCTCCCTTGCGATAATAGACCTCTGCTTCTCATACCTCCTTTTCACCAATCAGCAGTATTTCTCCGCTACGGCCATGTCTTTGGTATTTGCACTTGCGTTTATAGCGGCGCTCCTCTTTATTGCGGGATATGCATGCAATGCGAAGGAAAAAGGCATTAATGCGCTCCTTGCAGCCTCTTCGGTCATATCCATTTTCATAATATTATACGAGATAGGATTTATACTTCTGCCTCAAAGCCTCTTTTATTTTGCATTGCACGTACTTTTAATAGCGGGGAGTGCAGCCTTGGTCTCAGCCTTCTTTGTGTATCTGGCAGGCAGGCTTCTCAGGAATGTGAAAGGAAGCAGTAGAATAGCGCTGCTCGCCATGCTGCTTGGGATAACCTCTGTTATAGCTTATCTCATAATGTACGGCACGGCACATGTGGCCTGGAACGGTGTAGACGAACTCGCTTACAACTATTATGCAGCGAAACTCTTTGTAAACGGCACGAATCCTTATTCTGTAAGCATGGAGCCCATACTTAATGGCAGGCATATATCGCCCACTGTGCTGCTGAACGGCACATATGAGTATGCATACAGTTATCCTGCCTTCTCCTTCCTTGCGTTTGCATTCATACCGCTGCTTGGTGTTACCTCATTCTTCAGCTTTATTCTCATACTTATATTGATGGCTATAGTTGCTGCTTATTGGTCTTATTCGGCATCAGGCTTCAGGCCTGCCTCTCTGCTCCCTATAGGTGTATGGCTTCTTGCAACATACACACTGGTAGGCGTAGCTTCGCAGTATCTAGCGATCAGCATCTTTTTCTTCCTTGCATATATGCAGAGGAAAAGGGCATGGCTCTCCGGAACTTTGGCAGGCATTGCAGCAAGCACGACGCAGCTCGCATGGTTTGCAATACCCTTCCTTTATGTGCTTATGCTGAAAGAGCATGGGCGTTCGCATCTTCTCAGGAGCGCCGCTTATTCATTAGCAGCCTTTCTTGTTATAAATGCATATTTCTTCATCTCGTACCCGAAGGCCATCTTTAATGTCTTCGGCTTGTTCAGCCTGAACAAGCTTGTCTTTTACGGAGCGGACATCATGCAGTTTTTTGCGGCATTCTATCCTGTGCCACTCTGGTATCCTGCCTTTGTCTCGCTTTCGCTTCTCGCAGCTGCGCTTCTGGCCTTCTACAGATACAAAGATAAGCTGCTGGTTGTTTTAGCAGTGGCCCCCTCTATGATCTTTTTCGTTTCGTGGCGCAACATAAGCGTATACGCTCTCCCATTCATACCGCTCATGATCACCATATATTACGAAGGCGCACCGAGGAGGAAGGCCAGGCGCCTTAAGAATGCAGCGAGGTTTCAGCTGTATGCTGTGCTTGCCTTATTCCTGATTTTCGTAGTTGTCGGGATATATGGGCATGCTGTATACACCTCGAAGAAGCTGCTGCAGATAAACAGGATTGTGCCTGTTGTGAGCATAGGTGGCAATTATGGTTCATTCGCCCTTGAAGGCCTTGAGGTTAACGTAACAAACAATAATCATGAGAATGAGACACTCTCCTTCCTGATAGAGAGCAGAAGCCCGAGCAACGAGGGCTATGTCCTCGGCTCAACGCAGAAGAGCCTTGCGCCAGGTGAAACTTATAATTACGTTACGGCATACCAGCTTCCGCTCATAGATAACAAGACAAGGCTTTTTATAACAGCATTCAGC
>CAZOFK010000107.1:0-2267 GCA_964579185.1 Microcaldota archaeon | reverse complement strand
GAAGGAATGGAAAAGGTTGCATAATCAGTTGGAACTCTCAAGGAACTTCTACAATCAGTGATGGAGATTTTATACCTCTGCGATTTTAACTGGTGTTACTGTAGGAGAGCCTGTATATTATCGTCCGGTTCTCCTGGTTTGTCATGGAGAAGTTTACATAGAGCGCTAAGAAGTTTACCTTGTCATAGTAAAATGAGGTGTGGTTCGATAGTGCAAATTCAATCAGGTATTGAATATTGCTTCCGTTGAAGATAGAGCCGTTGTAGTATGGGATGTCATGAAGCAGGAGATAGTCCGGCCTTACTTCGCGCAGATAGCTGAAATTGCCTGCGCGCGCATAGAGAAAATTATAATAAGCAGCCATCTCGGACAGATTGTCTGCTATATTGCTGTCTTCAAACGTCGTTCTGTTTGCCCAGTATTGGATTGCAGTGCCGTCGCCTCCAAACGCAAGGAATGTTGCGTTAGCCGGCGTGTACTCTGAAACCCAGAGCAGCTGCCTATGGAATTGGCTGCTTATTCCTTCATATATAGGGGTTGTGATGATTTGATACAGAGTAAAGATAACGATCAGCGGTATTGCGAATACAATGATTTTCAGGAGCTTCTTTCTCCCAGACTCGGAGAGAAGGGCTATCGAAGATCCTGCCAATATGGAAACTGGCAGGTATATGAGGGAGTTCCATGTTGTAGATATTATGGCAAATGGGATGCCGAAGAGAAGCAGCGAGAGCGCTGCCAGATACGCCCTCTTTTCATTGTTTGTATGGTCTTTGAAGGCGAATTTTAGTATGGTTATAAAGACCAGTGCAAATGAACCTAGGAATCCTATTATTACCCAGAGGGCATACAAGAGGGAATTGTGGTACAGGAGCGAGGTCTGATAGGCAAGCGGTTCCAGCTGCCCTAGTATCTCGGGTATTGCGCCGATTATAGAAGCAGGCTGCATATCAAGCTGCAGGTTTATTGATTTTTGTATACCTGTCATAGGTAGTATTCTCCATGCCAGTATCAGCAGGAGAACCATTATAGGAAGAATGATCCTCTGCTTCTTTGCGAAATATGAAAGGGCTATGCCAATAACAGCGAAGCTGAAAGCGGCATAGGCGTATATGCCGCCGTTCCATACCGCTGCGCAGAGTATAAGGGAGCCTAAAGCCACGGCTGCGATGATAATCCTAATTGCATTCTTCTCCTTTGGCATATCTAGTATATACAGCAGAGCCAGAACAGAGAAAGTCAGGAGAATTGGCACAAAGGCATCACCTTTCCACCTGCTGAACGACTCGGTATAGCTCCCGGTTTGCGAGACTGCATAAAGCAGCATTGAAAGGAGACCGGCCTTCCTGCTGCTTGTTACCTTTTTTGTGAATACGTAGACTATGCCTGATGCGAGGATTATGAATAGGATCTTTATAAGGTACATTGTCCCGAAAAGGCCCAGGAATGGAAGCAGCCTGTATGGAAGTATGGCAAGGTACACTATGCCTTTCTCTACGAAGGAGTAGTGGTGCTGTGGGAAGTGTGCAAGCGGATCAGGTCCTATGGTGTAGTTGTTTGCTATAGCTTGCCTCATTGTAAGGACGGCAGCCATTGAGGCGTCAGTGTTGAACGGGCCGCGCAGAAGGAAAACGGCGCGTATAGAGAGTGCAAGGAGCAGTATAAGTACAAATATCAGCACACTCCTTTTGTCAATGGATAAAGGCACCATACATACCACAATATGCAGAAGATTATAAATGCAAATGTATTAGGTTTTTTCCTTTTTCATCCGTGCCATGCGTCGTTCGTTAGGAAGGCAGTGCTGTTTTGAGTATATAGATGCTGCATCTGCCTGGTGCGCAGAGGCCCGGCCCAGCCTAGATATATATTTATACTTTATTGTTGAGAAATAGGTAGGGTGTGGTTAATGGCTCCTGGTGATAAAGGTCTTGTACGGAGGCGCGTTTTTATATTCTTTGCATTATTCTTCTTCTTGGCTATGCTTCTTGATACAGGTGGCGAATGGAACATGCCAACGCATGCCGTAGATGAGGTAGGCATAGCGGTACTCTCATTCCTCATTCTGCTGTATATAGCGCTTGTGAGGAAGGATATCTCTGCGAAAGCTCTCAGCGCGCAGAGGTACGTAGTTGTAGTATTCGTACTTCTCATGATAGCCTTCCAGATATACGGCATCTTCGCCGAGTTAGGCACTGAGGACTTCGGCAATGAGATACCCGTGCTGATAGGGCTCATCTTGATGCTGTTTAACGGCTTTATCTGAC
>CAZOFK010000106.1:0-2268 GCA_964579185.1 Microcaldota archaeon | reverse complement strand
ATCCCTTATAATAAGGGGGAAGCCCATACGCTTTAGCGGTGGGAGGATGTCACAGAGCTGTTGTGAGAAAAATGGCAGATGATCAAGGAAGAGGCGGCAATGATGCGGCTAACCAGCGCGCAAAGGATTACTATGCCAAGGCTGGAAAGCTCTTCGAAGACAACAAATTCGAGGAGGCCATAGAGTCGTACACGAAGGCCATCGAGGCCGACCCTAGCTACACCAGTGCATATTTCAACAGGGCTCTCTCTTACGCAATACTCAGTAAGTACGATGACGCTGTAGCTGACGCAGAGAAGGTCTTGGACATGGAGCCTGACAGCTACGATGCGCCATATGTGATGGGTATAATATCAGAATACAGGCAGGACTACGGAAAGGCAAAGGAATGGTATGAGAAGGCTCTGAAGAAAAATCCAGATTATGAACAGGCTAAGGCGAGGCTCGAGCAGCTAAAACCTAAGCTTGAGGCCCCGGAGGAGGGGAAGAAGATAAAGGTAGGCGCAGAGGAAGAGGAGACGAAGAGTGAGGAGGGACAGCTGAAGAAGATAAAGTGGCACAAGCCCACTATAACCTTCAAGGATGTTGTGGGAATGGAGAAGGAGAAGAAGCTCATATATGAGAATATAATACTTGCTATAAGGAAGCCCGAGCTGCTCAGGGCCTACGGCAAAAAGTTGGGTTTGGGCGTCATTTTCTACGGCCCGCCGGGCTGCGGTAAGACCTACTTTGTCAATGCCATAGGCGGTGAGACGGGTTCTAAGGTGCTCATAGCAAGGATAAACGAGATAGTAGACATGTATGCGGGCAATACTGAAAAGAATATGCATGCTGTCTTCGAACAGGCAAGGCATAACACGCCTGTGATCCTCTTTTTCGACGAAATAGATGCCTTGGGAGCGAAGCGTAGCGACGGAGGGGGAGGTGGAGACCAGCAGAACTATATGCGCATGGCTGTAAACCAGTTCCTGCAGGAGATGGATGGTGTAGAAAAAAACCCTGAAGGCATATTCGTGATAGGCGCAACAAACCAGCCCTGGGATATAGACCCTGCGCTTAAGAGGAGCAAGAGGTTCGGGGAAGCCATTTACATACCTCCTCCCGACTACAAGACAAGGAAACAGGCTTTCATATACAACACGCGGAAGATGCCTATAGGACATATGGATTTCGGAAGGCTTGCTAGGGCTACTATAGGATTCTCGCAGGCAGATATAGAAGAGATATGCGACAAGGCTGCACTCATCCCCGCTGCCGAGGAGGACAGGACAGGCAGAAGGAGGAGGATAAAGATGAAGGACTTCCTGCGCATGATAAAGACGCACGGAAACACTCTTGACGAGTGGTATGCCATGATCAAGAAAGGCATAATAAGCAAGACTGAGACGCAGATAGTTGACGGCAAAAAACAGACGATAGTGAAGGAGGGGAAGCTGAGCCCGGAGGAGAAGAACAGGTATAAGGCACTTATAAAAGATGTCAAGAAGAATAGCAATAAACTGCTTATATTTATAAAAAAATTGATAAGGAATTTCTCAATATATGCGATATGAGCTCTTCCTGATGCGCCTCATTTTCTGGAAAGAGCTTCAAGCAGCGACGTAAAATCGGAAAAGATGTAATCTGCGTTGCCTGCACTTTCTTTAGAGTGGGATCTCTTTGCATCTATAAGCACTGTGGTGAACCCCATAGAGTGCGGCGTTTCTAGGTGGCTTAAGTTGTCATCCACATACAGAGTGCCGTGCGCAGTGAAGCCTGTGATATCGATGGCCTTTAGCCATGCTTCGCGCTTTGGCTTGACGTCGGTATCAAGTCTCTCGAGGCATATGATGTGCATGAACATGCCTTTGACTCCTTGCGAAGAGAGAGCCCTTGATATATACTCTATAGTGCTATTGGAGAGCACGGCCTTAGGCATACTGATACTCTCCATGGCCCTCAGGAGCTTTTTGTCTTCGTTTATGTACTTGCTGGTTTTCTCTATCTCAGGAAAGTAGGCTGCCCTGACGAAGTCTTTGCAGGATATCCCGTATTCCATCTTGAGTGCATAGCCCGTTGTATTTGTACCGTACTTTCTGAGCAGCTCAAGCCTTTTGGCCTCGGATTCAGAGTACGGAACGCCGCTGAGGTCTGACACAAACTTGTCTATTTTGCTGTAGATGCGCTCCTTAAACGGCAGCCTGATGAGCGGAGGTCCGACTACCCCTTCATAATCAGCAAGTATAGCATTCACATGCGGCGCTCTCAGGGCTTCTCTGCTCTCTGCGT
>CAZOFK010000105.1:0-2334 GCA_964579185.1 Microcaldota archaeon | reverse complement strand
CAATAGTATCAGGATTGAACCCGAGCGGATCCTTCCACATAGGCCACATTGGCGTATTCGACACCAATTTGTTCTTCCAGGAAAGGTACGGGATAGATCTTTATGCCCCGATATCGGACGATGAGAGTTATGTAGCAGGAAAGATACGGGACCAGAGGACTGGATTAAAAAACGCTTTCAGGCTTGTGAGGGAGATGTTGGCATATGGCTACGAGCCGGGAAAGACACACTTCATAATAGACCAGATATACACAAACATCTATAACCTGGCAATAAGGATGTCCAGAGGCATAACCCTAAGCACTGTTAAGGCCATCTACGGCTATTCGGATTCTGACAATGTGGGTCTGACATTCTACCCTTCCGTCCAGTCTGCCCATGTGGTATTCCCCCAAACGTTAGGGATAGGCAATGTTCTTGTGCCTATAGGTCCGGATGAGGACACGCACCTCAGGGCCGCAAGGGACATTGCCGAGAAGTTTGGCTTCAGGAAGGTAAGCGTGCTGCATGGCAGGTTCCTGCCTGGGCTCGATGGCAAGAAGATGTCCAAATCGAAGGGCAATGCCATATATCTCATGGATGACAGCTTCGATACAATAAGGAGGAAGGTGTCCCAAGCACTGAGCGGTGGCAAACCCACTGTGGGAGAACATAGGAGATCCGGCGGCATTCCGGAGATAGACATATCATGCATATACCTAAAATACCTATTTTATGATCTGCCGCAATCGGAGCAGCTTTATGCCGATTATAGGAGCGGAAGACTGCTAAGTGGGGATGTGAAAGATATTATGTATGATAAAATCCTGGATAAGACAGAACCCATGAGGAAGAGGCTTGAAAGGATAACCGTAAAGGAGATGGCGAATTCGATAATGTGCAATGAGGGAGTAGACGTGGGCTCCATGATAGATAAATCGGGCGTGATGTCCGAGGAGCATGGTAGATAGGAAATATTCCCGCGCTTGAAGGCTGTGGGTATGCCGCAAACATTTTCTATCCAGAAGCCAACCTCAGCATAGTATCAATCGATGCGCCTCTGCTCCAGATTCTAGCTTCTAAACGAAGGAATGGTGATGCCGCGTCTGTGGTGCGGGATTAGTACTTCGGGCGCCTACGTTGAGAGTGCCAAGGACCTTTACACCGCAATTCCATTCGTGTCATCCGTTTATTAATCTTGCATTGCCTATATAGCCTGCATGCGGACCCTTAACACATCGAAGAAAATACTGCTTTTGTTGGTTCTTAGCACCATAAGCTACAGCATAGCAGGAGTGCTAGGCTATAAGGGAGTGGTGGCAATGCCTCTATACTCCTTCATGCTTGTATACGCCATTGGCGTGTCCATAGGCACTATTCTGATGGCATTTGCGCTTAAGATGCGCTTCAGGATACCCCCTAGGAATTATCTGGTTGGAATAGTTGCGGCGTTGTTGATAGTTGTGCTGATCTATACTCTGTACTCCTCCTACAAACATTATGACCTCGCCGGCATATACCCGTTCACCGCCCTTGCGGTGATGGTATTCCTTGCCATAGATATTATCGTGTACAATAAGAGGCTGCCCAAGGGCGCTGAGGTTTTTCTCGTGGCTGGCGTGCTGCTCATAATAATGGGTTCATTCGTTACTGGAAGCAAGAACCTTTCCTTTCAGGTGGGGCTACTGCCAATAATAGCAATTCTCGCCTTCACAGGTGGAATCGCGGATTATCTGTTCTTCTACAAGACGAATAAGTACAGTCTAGGATCCAAGATGGCATCCTATGCAGCGGTGTTGCTTATTTTGGCCATAGCGTTTAGCATCAGCCACTTCGGCAGTAATTCCTATCCTGTTTCCGGAACAGTGTATGCACTTCTTGCTGGGATTTCTGGAATTATTGGAATCGCACTGGACGTACATGCAATGGAGGTGTACACTGGAAAGGGAATAGCAAAAAGCGTGACTGAGAGGAATTTCATAAATGATTTTCCCTATATGGACACGGTCATAGTGCTCATAGGCAGCGTACTCATAGGCAGCTTCACGTACCAACAGATTGCTGGAGGGTTTGTGATAACGTTGGGGGTTTATGTGCTTGACAGGGCGAAGAAGGCTGGGGGAGGCAATGTGCAGCACCGCAGAAACATTCAGCCAGAGAAGAGGGTCCGTTCACCAAAGGGTTTATAAGGGGCAGCATAAGGGATATCTGGAAGGTTTTTGGCTATCCTGGAAGATAATGCAGGAACAAAACCAGCCGGCTGACCGGCAGCAAGGCGCATGCTTTCTCACCTGTTCTTCCGCTTCTTCTTCATCTCAGGTATGGTAAACCTGTTCCAGAATATCTTGTAGAGCT
>CAZOFK010000104.1:0-2361 GCA_964579185.1 Microcaldota archaeon | reverse complement strand
TATAAACTCCACATAGGGGGCGGGCGCTATTCCAGAACTACATTGGAAGACAGAGATGCCCAGCCTATTAATTATTCAAATTGGTTTCGCCCATCTTTGCTCTGATATCTCTGACTATCATACACTTCTCGCATAAAGAGAATAGCTAGTTTTCTTTCAAAGCAGCAGCTGTTATCTTTGGTTTCCTTGTATTCCAATCAAAATCGTAGCGTGCTATATTGAATGTCATTATTCCCATTAAGAACGCCTACCCACACGCTGTTGTGATGGGCTTAAAATCAGTTTCGCCCATCGGCCCAGACGATGCGCCACGAATTCTCGCCGTCGGGCACGAACTTGATTGGCCTTTTGTCGTTGTTAGCCTCGCTGACCTGCTTCTTGGCGAGCTTCCTTAGTAGTACATTGAGCACTACATCACCTACCTATAGATCATGTGGCTTACTGCAATGCTGACGCTTTTGCTGCCAGAGGCCATCTTCACCGAGCTGCCTATGCTGCCTAGTCCGTTCTCATCCTGCGACTGCGCAGTCACGATGAAACCGTACCTTCCGCTAGTTAGATGCACCTCCTTGACGCCTTCGCATTTGGTTATGCGCCTGGCTATTGCACCGCTGTCGGTCATACCTTTCGGCTCCAGCATCAGAAAACACATCGAAGAGCCACCTGTGCTCTTGCCCGCATATTGTTTTTTGTTTGCGGCCATACGCTCCACTCCGATAAGCGTTAATATATCAGGAAGAATTCTGTGAAAGGAGAAGGGTGGGATGGGAAAGAGACAGGGCAGGCATGCTCTGTTGTGGGTGGGATACATAATTAAAAGCAGAGGTGCTAAGCGCACCAAACCATACCCTGTTACCCTTTCCCATGCTATAGTATATGGCGTTAGGGATATTTATACTTATTGGATTAAAAGAACCACATAATACACACTTAGTTCATTATGATAGATACATGTTATGATTTAGAGATGTATATATGCCGGCATCGAGGAAGACGCAGGAATTCGTGAAGAGCGAACTGCCGTACAAGCTGCTAATGTACCTGTACAACGACTCGAGGGCGCCGTTGAAGAGATTGGGCAGACAGTTCAACATAAGCTACCACACAGTGGCAGAGACGTTGAAGAAACTGGAGGAGAAGTACGGGCTCACATACACGCTGGAATTAGACGAGCAGAGGCTTGGATTCAGCGAGGGTAGGATAATAACGGTAAAGTTTGAGAAAGTGCCAGAAATTGGTTACCTTAAAAACAGGCTTAAAAAAGATATTTTTGTACAAGATGCTTATCTTGCTACGGGTGATTTTGACCTCCTGCTATACATAGTCGGGCTAAACCCCAACGATTTCCAGGCATGGCAATTCAACATAAGGAAGGATCTCAGCGAATACGTGCCTCTCTTTAAGATATCAACACTTAATCTCAGCGCCACAGGCTTCTTTCCGTTGCGCAGAGAGCTGATACAGGAAAGCACAGCGATAAACAAGATGGAGAAAGAGGTGCTCTGCTTGCTCAATGAGAATTCCAGAATGAAACTTAAGGATCTCACAGCAAAAAGCAAAAGCACGCAGATGCGCGTAATATACGCAATGAAGGCACTACAAGAGAAAGGAATAATCAGGAAATTTTCTATGCTTACGCAGAATACGGATAAGAAATTGCTGCTTGCCTATAGCCTTCAGCTCTTCCCTATAAAACAGCACAGCGAGCTTTTGGCCAAATTTGTGCAGGAAATAATAAAAGAGGACTTGCACGAAGCTAGCAACGATTACTGTTTGGTTGCAGATACTAACGGTGGTTTTGATGCCTTCTATATCTGTTCGTTCAGAAACGGAGAAGAGATGATAAAAAGGGGACCGGAGCTGTTGGGCACGTTGTGGGCTCCTGAAAAGCCAAAAATAGAGAAGGCCATATTGAGCGGCGTTCTAGTCGGCCAATGGCCATTACATTTAGAAAGTTACGAACATTACAGAAGCGAACTTAACGCTGGCGAGGAAAATCGCTGACAAGGAAGATTAGAGAACGGCAAACTTCTTCAACAGATTCCTGCCTATGCGCATTTCCTTGTTATAGTCGTCTCTGAGCTTACTGCTGTTGCCTGCAAGTACCATCTTAGGACAGTTAGGATTTGACGCAACAAACACTACTTTATTGGTGCTCACATACATCCTTCCGAATGCCCCTATTTTTGTGCCCATTCTTTCACCTTACAAAAACAATAAATCTCTTAACTTAAAAAATATTACCATTATAGGCTCATACACAGGTATATGGCCAGCTACGCCCAGCGCCACCGGCCATTTGGCTTCCGCATGCCTGCGCCTGCCTGCGCACCTGTAGGAAACCAACGAATGACGATCTGT
>CAZOFK010000103.1:0-2385 GCA_964579185.1 Microcaldota archaeon | reverse complement strand
CCATAAAGATAGCCTTAATGATAAAGATTAGAAGCCTGCGCTATCACTATCTAAATGAAGTTCCAGATATATATGCATTTGTTTATGGGGTATTGTCGCATAATCATTATCTGAAATAACGTGTCGTATTCATTACCCTCCTGCTCCCCTAACTTTTATGAACTCTCCTGAAATAATAAAGTCTGCTAAATGACATCTTTAACACAGTGAGCGGGAAATCCCACATTCTTCAGAGGCGGGATGAGAGCGAACCACAGAAAGGCGTAAAAACATGAATTGCAATATAAATAGCATGGCCATCCAGCGATTTAAACTCAGGTTAGGTGTGCATCTGCTATTAATCAAAGAAGATAAGATACTTCTTCTCAGGAGATTTAATACTGGATATATGGATGGCAATTACAGTCTCATAGCTGGCCACATAGATGGAAACGAGACTGTCAGAAGTGCAGCAATCAGGGAGGCCAAAGAAGAAGCAGGAGTTGATATAAATGAAAATGACCTTACATTCTTACATGCAATGCATAGGTTAGGTAACAGCGAGAGTTTAGATTTATTTTTTAACGTTAAAAAATGGAAAGGAGAACCTAAAAACACAGAACCAGAAAGGTGTGACGATATGCGTTTGTTTCCTTTGGATAAATTACCGGAAAACACCGTTCCTTATATCCGTTTTGCAATCAAAAATATACAAGACAACATAAGTTATAGTGAATATGAGTGGGAGAGAGGACATCAGTGATGCCATCAAACCTACTGAATGCAACACCTCACCTCGCCGTTTATACTGCACATCCGTGACATCCTGCATTGCAATGTCATATACGTTTAAGCCCGTGCTTGGCCTTCGCCATCTCTTTCTCTGCTCTCTCCAGATGTGTCGCTACGGCATCAAGATTCTCAACAAGCCCTATACCGAAATCAGGATTGACCTTCTTCGCTATCTTCCTGGCTATAACCTTTATCGCTTTGCGGTGCACGCTTAAGCTCTTAGACATCTTATCCAGTATGTAATAATCCTTCACGAGGCTTTCACCCTTCCTATTTACATGTTTTCTCATAGCTCCACCTCAAATATTTTATATGGTATCAGGTAAGCAACCTTAGCATCTCCTCTTTTTCTCTTGAAAATTTTGAGCGTATTGGCCTTATCATCGCGGAAAGGCTCTTGGCAACCCCTGCCTTTAAGTCAAGCGGATGTAGCCTGCCCTCTCTGTAATCTTTTTCCAAATCAGCATATGTCGTATAATCTACGTCCCCTCCATATTCTTTCTTCCTTTCTACAGCAAGCCCCCCTCCTGCAGGAAATATCAGATACCTGCACATCTCCAAAACAGGATTGCCCTGTACGGCGCCTTCAGGGCACCATGCACCCCTCAGCGCCTTATATATTTCCTCATCTGTTGCAAATATCGAGATAGAAGAATTGGGCTTTGATTTGCTCATCTTCATAGCGGCTACTACCTCCTCCTTCTCAGCGCCTTCGGCCCTTGGTGGTTCAAGCAAAGAGGGAAGCAGGTGATGATGTACCGCAGCTATGTCACCCAACCCGTTATCTGCAAAAAGTTCTTTGGCAAGCACATGCACCTTTCTCTGATCCATTCCTGCATGTGGTATCTCCACACCAAGCGCATGTATGTCAACAGCCTGCATTATCGGATATATATACTGCGAAACGCGCAGCGTTTCCTTCTCGCTCCTGCCCTCTATTATCAGCGTCCTTGTGGCTCTCGCCATTGTAACCTTTGCGGCTAATCTCATCACAAGGTTCCAGTATTCGTCATTATTGTGGTACAGGTCGGAACCGATGATTATGCTTGTCTTAGGGCAGATCTCTTTAAAAAACATCTTATAGAAAGAAGCGGCCTTCTTTATCTTCTCCCAGTCTCCTCCGAGCTTGTTGTTTGCTACAGTATGCCAGTCGGCAAGCAGTATCTGCGTCTTTACTTCTGCCCTTTCCATATCATTAATCTTCTTGCCCGAAAGAAGGAGACTCCCTATATGCGGGATGCCACTTATTTCATAGCCTATGTAATGCCTCGGCCTGCTGTTTGTTTCCAGTATTTTTCTAAGAAGATCAGGCGTTATAATCTCTTCCGTAGGCTCAGACTTTATTATATCTAACCTAGTCTCGATATCCATCTAACTCATATCAAGTATCACATAGAAGGTTTAATACCTTTGCGCAGCACAAGGCTAATAGTGTGTGAATCACAAACATTAAGAACATTGGCGCATAAATAAGTGCAGAGGGGTTGTAGCGTAATTTGGCAGCGCGGCAGGCTCCAGATAGTTATGTGTTGAGCCGTGTGCTATGATGATACTCTGGAAATCAGAAGAATATGAAGTAACCTGCAAATCCGGGTTCAAATCCCGGCAACCCCA
>CAZOFK010000102.1:0-2488 GCA_964579185.1 Microcaldota archaeon | reverse complement strand
TGTCACCTGTCGATGCATGAGCAAGGTTATAGTATGGCTAAAGAAAAAAAGGGCAATAAGGTATATGTGCCTGCCGAGAGGTTCTGCCCGAAATGCGGGGTCAGGATGGCTTCGCACGTGGACAGGTTTACATGCGGTAAATGCAGATATACTGAATGGAAAAAGAAGTAGATGATTGAATCCCTGCGCGTAGAAGGCGAAAAGGAAAAACAGGACAGAGGGTCAACTGGGTCAGGCAGGAGGCGATAAGTATAAGGAAGGCCTTGACATGGCGCAACCTGTTTAATGCTGTAATCTTCATACTTATCTTTATAGGCTCACTGGTACTGCTAAGCACCATAGCATATGCTGCGTTTCCTTCAAGGTATGCAGAATGCAGGGCAAGCACTGCTTCTTCGGCAATGATTGGCCATGGCTGCAACATATTTGAGGCCATGAGCGGATTTGCTATGCCTCTGGCTGTGCTTCTCTATCTTATGGCGTACAGGAAGATGAGACCTCGTGATGTATCGAAGTCACTCGGCCTGTCCAGGAGAGGGTTCACACTGCGCAATATAGGCATAGGCGTTCTTCTCTTCATTGCGATCCTTTTTGTGGAGGTGGTGGTAAGTGTAATAAGCGTATCCACCCACACTACAATAAATACGAATACAGGGATAGCCCTGGCAGGGGCGCCTCTCTGGTTTTATATTTTTGTGGCTTTTATAGAACCTATTAACGAAGAGATACTGTTCAGGGGCTTCCTTGTTGCAAGGCTTGGCATAATAATAAGCGCAGTACTCTTCGCATTGGGTCATTCATCATACAATTCCACATTCGCAGTAGACGTGTTCGCTGCCCTTATCTTCGGCCTTCTCTCAGGATACGTATTCAAGAAGACTAATTCCATATATCCTTCGGCGCTGGCCCATATCCTCGTTAACCTGCTTGCGGTACTCGTGTTTCTGCCGATATAGGTGATGCAGTGCCAAACATAAGCATAATAATACCCACATACAATGAAGCTGCTTATATAAAAAAGACGCTTGAGAGCATAAAGAGGCAGCCATACAAAGATTTTGAGGTCCTTCTTGCTGACAGCGAGAGCGATGACGGCACACAGAGAATATCGCGCAGAATAATGAGGGGGATAAAGATCGTTTCTGAAAGAAGGAGGAGCACAGGTGCGGCATGCAACAGGGCAGCGAAAATGGCAAAAGGCAGGATCCTTCTTTTCATAGATGCGGATACTGCTGCTTCAAGGACTCTTCTGGCTGCTTATGCCTCTGCTTTTGAAAAGGATGGAGTTGCAGCGGCTACAGGCCCGCTTTTGCCTCTTGAGAAGGCAGACACATTCACAAGGCTCGGGTACAGGCTTATCTCGGTAGGCCTTGTAAAGTTGCTCATAAGGCTGGGTCAACCTTCAATAATAGGCTCAAATTTCGCAGTGCTGAAGAGCGCATTCCTGCGTGTCGGAGGCTTTAATGAAGATTTTGTGACTTATTATGATTGGGACCTTTCAAGAAGGATAGGCAGGCAGGGCGGTGTAGTGTATGTGGAAAAGGCAGTGGCACTCACGAGCACAAGGAGGATCAGGAAGTGGGGCGCACTCAGGTATTTTACATTCCATGCAGTAAATACAGTAAGGTATGCGTTATTTCGTATGGCAAGCAAGGAGTATGAGCCTGTAAGATAGCAGTATGAAGGGTTCAGCGCACAGGGGCGTAATTTGTCTTTGGCTTCTTAAAGAGATTATATCGTATTATGTTGCCCATGTAGAACTTGAAGAAGCCGTACATCCCCCACTTCTTTATGCGCCTCACGCTTGTATGCACTATGGCACCATTCAGATATCTTACGCTGCCGTAGCTCTTTAACCTTCGGGAAAGGTTCCAGTCCTCGTACGTTACCATACTGGCATCGAAGCCTCCTGCTTTGTCAAATGCCGATTTCCTGACTGCGAAGTTTGAGCCTATGATTGCGGGCCTTCCGAGCAGTATTGAGAGCTTTACGAATATCACAGAAACTATGAAATAGCCTATGCGCATGAAGAGTCCGGCCTTCTCAAGGGGCATTATTGGACCTGTTGCTGCAACAACCCCTTTCTTTCTGAATGCAGAGGCGTATGAGAAGAGGAGATTCTTGCTGGGTTTGGTGTCGGCGTCAAGGAAAAGGAGCACAGAGCCCCTTGCAGTGTATGCGCCTGTGTTTCTGGCGGTACTTACTCCGGGAAGTGCTTCTTCTATAATGCGGTGCGCCACAGGCCTTGCTATCTCTGCAGTGCGGTCTCTGCTTTTACCATCAACAACTATGATCTCAAAATCCTTTAGGGACTGTGAGCGGAGACCTTTCAAGGCATGCGTAATATAGTTTTCTTCGTTGAGTGTGGGTATTATTACGCTTATTTGCGGTCTATGCGGTTCCATAAAATGCATCTTGAATTGCTTTTTATTATAACAACGTTATCTATATATTGGTTTTGCCTTCACTTTCTTGCCATGATGAGTTA
>CAZOFK010000101.1:0-2525 GCA_964579185.1 Microcaldota archaeon | reverse complement strand
AGTGTGGCGCATAGAGGATATCTTATCTGAGAAAAACGGCAGATTGTACTGGGAAGGAAATGCAGTCAGCGAACTGGCAGAGCGGTTCTCCACCCCTCTTTACGCATACTCTGAGTCGAGGATAAGATCCAATTACAGAAGGCTCAATGCAGCGTTCACAGGGCTTTACAGGAAGTTTAGAATATTCTATGCAGTAAAGGCAAACAACAATCCGGTAGTGCTGCGCATACTTAAGCAGGAAGGCGCAGGCGCCGACTGTTCTTCCCCATCTGAGATAGCGCTTGCCAGGATGGCAGGCTTCAGCAGCAAGGAGATGCTCTATACGGGCAATTACAACTCAGACGATGAATTCAGATACGCCATAGATGCGGATGCAACGCTGAATCTTGATGATATATCACACGCGAGGCGTGTTTCAGACATAAAAGTGCAGGAGGAGCTTTGCTACAGGATAAACCCCGGCGTAGGCTCCTCAGGACCAGAAGGGCTGGTCTTCGCCGGGCCCGATGCCAAATTCGGGGTTCCTGCAGGCAAAGCCGCAGAGGCATATGCATTGGCAAAAGAGCTGGGCACAAAGCGTTTCGGCATACACATGATGACAGGCTCAAACATACTTGACAGGAGATACTTTCCTGAGGTCACATCCAGGCTTCTTGACATAGCGGGAGGCATAGCCGCAGAGAACGGCATAACCTTCTCATTCATAAACATAGGCGGCGGCTTCGGCATCCCTTACAAGCCAAGCGAGGAGGAGCTCGACATAAGAAAGACAGCTGAAGGCATCGTCTCAGCATTCACAGAGAAATGCAAAGCGTACGGTCTGGGAGAGCCAGAGCTCAGGGTGGAGCCCGGCCGCTATCTTGTGGGAGACGCGGGTATACTGATTGCAAGGGTCACTACGATAAAGGAGGCATCAAAAAAATTCATAGGCTGCGATGCAGGTATGAACACGCTTCTAAGGCCTGCACTGTACGGGGCTTACCACCATATCTTCGTCGATGGGCAAGCCGACGCCTCTAACAAAGAGGGCTTGCAACACAAAGGCAGCCTCTCAAACTTCAATGTCTGCGGTCAGGTCTGCGAGAACACAGACCAATTCGCAAAGGACAGGCCACTGCCAGATGTGCATGAGCATGACCTGCTCGTTGTGCTTAATGCAGGCGCATACGGTTTCGGCATGAGCAGCCAGTATAATTCAAGGCCGCGCGCAGCAGAGGTTTTGTGCAGCAACGGGAACGCTGAACTCATCAGAGAGCGAGAAAGCCTGTTTGATCTGATAAGCAAAACGCACATGCCGTCCCGCCTTCTGGCAGACGGCCCAAGAGGGGAATGAGAATATGTTTGGCTTAGCAGAAAGAACCAAACGCATACCTCCGTATCTCTTCGCCAGGATTGAGGAGAAGATAGCAGAGATGAGGAAGTCAGGCAAAGACATCATCTCGCTGGCGATAGGCGATCCTGATCTGCCCACGCCCGAATTTATCAGAAAGGCTATTTCAGAAGCAGCCCTAGATCCAAAAAACCATAATTATCCTACATCTGCAGGCGAGCCGTGGTTCAGGGAGGCCGTCTCTGGATGGATGCTGCGCAGGTTCAATGTAGAGACTGATCCAAATACGGAGGTGTGCAACCTCACTGGCTCAAAAGAAGGGCTAGCGAACGTTGCCAGGGCATTTGTGGACATAGGCGATGTTGTATTATATCCGGATCCGGGCTATAGTGTATATGCCAACGGTGCCACCATCCTATGTGACGGCGTGCAGGCCCCCCTTGTGCTCGAGGAAGCGCGAGGCTTTCTTCCCGATTATGCAAAGATACCTGAGAAGGTGCTTAGCAAGGCAAAGCTGTTATATCTCAATTATCCGAACATGCCTACTGGAGCCATAGCCCCTGAGAGCTTCCTGAAGGAGACAGCCTCATTTGTAGATGAGCACAATCTGCTGCTGGTGTACGACAATGCCTATTCTGAATTCACATTCGACGGCTACATAGCCCCATCAATACTGGAATATACGAGAAATGCTATCGAGTTCCACTCCTTGTCCAAGACATTCTGCATGACAGGTGACAGAGTAGGCTTTGCCGTAGGCGACAAAGACGCAATCAGCGGTCTCAAAAAGATAAAATCAAATATAGACTCAGGATGCCCAACATACATACAGAAAGCAGCCGTAGTTGCGCTCGAGAGCTATAAAGGCAAGCAGAGGCCACCGAAGGTCGAAGAGAACATGCAAGAATACGGCAGGCGCAGGAACGTGCTTCTTGAAGGACTGGAACACATAGGCATGCATGCTATAAGGCCCGAGGCAACTTTTTATGTCTGGCTTCCAATAAATAAGACGGGGCTCACTTCTGCAGAATTTGCAGATAAAGCACTTGATAAGGGTGTTGTCATAACCCCAGGCAGCGGCTTCGGCAGTGCAGGGGAAGGCTATGTGCGTTTTGCGCTGACACAACCTGTAGACCGCATAAGAGAGGCCGTGGAGAGGCTTGCAGGCATATAGTCGATGCTAGGCTGCGCAATA
>CAZOFK010000100.1:0-2566 GCA_964579185.1 Microcaldota archaeon | reverse complement strand
TTTCTTTTGAGTGATCTTAACCTCTTTTAATACCGATTTGTCTTCAAGGCTTTCCTCTATTATGACCCCTATAAATGTTATTTACTCACCCTCTTCCAATTTTCTTTTAAGTAAGAGTTTAAGATTGTTACGGTGGTGGGCATTACCTTTTGGGTAAAGGCTACGTCGCATAGAATTTTGTAACCCAGCCACCAAGGGTGAGCAGGCGAAAGCAATGTGGCGACATTCCATGCATTACGCCAAAAGAGAATCTGTATATAGATTTTGGGGTCAAGAATCTTGCGGCGATATATGATGGCGGGAAATCTGCTTGGCTCTCACAAAAGATAAGGTTGCATCACGCATGAACGCTTCCCGTCTGAGC
This sequence comes from Microcaldota archaeon, assembly GCA_964579185.1. Lineage (GTDB taxonomy): Archaea > Micrarchaeota > Micrarchaeia > Micrarchaeales > CABMGC01 > JAJYIA01. The sequence continues at coordinate 2,202 of CAZOFK010000100.1, read as the reverse complement.
CTTGCCATCTCTGCATTCATATCCTTTTCCTCTGCACTGCTGAACGCCTCTAATCTGACATCTTTTATTTCTAAGAGGGTGACAGCTATCCTTATATCAGAAATCATAGTGGCTACATTTCCCTGGATAACATAGGAATCGAATATGCCAGTATTGATGCTTTTTACCATATCATTGTAAGGCACGCTCAGCGCCTTTGTAAGTATAAGTGTATGCTTGCCATGCTCCGAAGGTATGCCAAGTGTTTTAACGTCTATGGGCTCAAGGTGCACGGCTATACTGCCTGCCACCAGCCTTACCGCCTCGACCTGTAGTTTGCCGTTACTACTTTCCAGTTCTTTCCTATCCCTGAAACCCATCCCCTCAAATTGCTTTATAAGGCTCTCATGTATGCTAGTCTCAAACCTCTTGCCTTCCTTTAATGCCTGAAAAACCACGCCCATGGCTCCGCAGTCTGTGTGCGTGGCTATATGCACGCTACTTATCTCATGCTTCCTTAACACATCTCTGATGGAGTCTGCAAGCGTTCCGACATTCGCGCCAGCATTCCTCATAAAAAAGGTCTTTCCGTCATTGTATCTTCTGTCCAGATGCATGTTCAGCCTTCTATCCATACACGATATAACAAGTTTTTCCATATAACCCCCTTTAAGGATTAAGCCTGTTGATCATCCTAGGAAACGGAATTGCATCCCTAATGTGATCCAAGTTGAGCAGCCATTTAGTCAGGCGCTCGATTCCAAGGCCGAAGCCTGCGTGAGGAACAGAGCCATAGCGCCTGAGGTCTATCCACCAGCCATACTTCTCCATATCAAATCTAATCCCTTTAACCTTCTCTACGTCCTTTATGCGCTCCATAAGCTCGTCAAGGCGCCATATGCGCTCGCTACCGCCTATGATCTCACCATGCCCGTGCGGAGCCTGCAGGTCAGAGCACATCACTGTCCGTGTATCTTCAGGATTTATAGGCATGTAGAACGGCTTTATATCCTTCGGCCAGTTATACACGAATACAGGCTTTTCCTCTTCTGCAGTAAGCACCTTCTCATCCTCGCTTCCAAGGTCTTCGCCCCATTTCTTGCGCATGCCCTTCGTATTTAGCAGTTCTATGGCCTCGCTGTAGCTTATCCTCTTGAACGGCGGCCTTATCTTGGAAAGCTGCTTCTTATCGACACCTAGGCTTTCCAGGGCCTGGCTATGTTTTTTCATAAGCATGCTTGCCACGCTGCTCACTAACTCCTCCTGCAATCTCATATTCTTTCTGTTGTCATAGTATGCCATCTCTGGTTCAAGGTGCCAATACTCTGCAAGATGTTTTGTTGTCCTTGACTTCTCAGCCCTGTACGAGGGTGCCAGGGAATAGACCTTGCCTAGCGGGAAGACCATGGCCTCTGCGTAAAGTTGTGATGATTCAGTCATATACGCTTTTTTTCCGAAATAGTTCATCTCAAAGAGATCAGCGCCTGTCTCCCCTCCTGCTTCTGTTATAAGCGGCGGGCTTATCTCGTAAAATCCCTTCTTGTCAAGGAAACTGCGGCTGTATTTGAGTATGCCTGCCCTTATCTTCATTATCTGTATCATCCTCTGGCTTCTGAGCCAGAGATGCCTTTTGTCGAGCAGGAGTTCGGTGCTCTGGTATTCTGAAATTGGAAAGGGCTCCGATTTGCCGGTAAGCCTTATCCTAGAAACGGTCAATTCCATGCCATACGGCGATCTTGAGTCACTCTTTTCGCTTCCCCATACCTCCACACTCGATTCGATTGTAGAGTCTATGGCAGCGTTCCATGATTCCTCATTTACATTATCTTTCTTTACTACTGCTTGCGTGATCCTATCGCTGTTTCTTAAAACCAGAAAGACCATCCCACCGCTGTGCCTTTTCCTGTAGATCCATCCTCTAAAGTGATCATCTCGTCTTTTGCCTTCCTTTGCCATTTCATCACAAGCTGAATCCATCGAATCTGGAGATGCGCATACCTAATCCAACTGAAATATAGTATACCGGCCGCCGAGCAGAATACTCATCCGCTACTTTACACAACGCCCGTATTGTGTGCACCTTCTGCACTATAGGAAGTTAGACGTTAACCTTATTATAACCTCCTTTTACACTCAGGCCCCGAAAAACGCGCCTGGCTTACTTCCTGAAAAAGGCCATATTCCAAAAGCAAAACCCGTGACATCCTCCCACCGCTAAAGCGT
>CAZOFK010000099.1:0-2615 GCA_964579185.1 Microcaldota archaeon | reverse complement strand
GCTATGGATTGCTAAACATTCCTTCCGCTTATTATAATGACAGAGGACGAATTCTCTGCCTTTAGTTTTCGCCACGCTGCTATACCTGAGACCGCTGCCAATTCGACAATGAGACCGTACTGCCTGTAGAATCTCTTCTGCTCCGCAAGCATCTCCTTCTCAGTCACAGAGAGTGCGGTGCCGCCCGTTGCAATAAGGGCATCGAGCGCCTGCCTTCCGTAAGTGGGCATGCCTACAGCTATCGCATCCGCCTTTGTCCTAGGCCTTTCATAGCGTATGTCTTCTTTGCTCTTGAACGCGCGCACCAAAGGCATGCACCTCTCCGCCTGCACAGCAACCAACGCAGGCTTAACCCTGCCTTTATCTATTCTCTTGAAGTATTTGTACATGCCGCTTATGAGCGTTGCATTTCCTACAGGCACAAAGATGCGCGAAACGTTTCTAATGCCTTCCAGTACTTCAAGAGAGAGAGTCCCCTGGCCCTCCTTCCTGTAGCAGTAGTCTCCTGCCAAGAAAGCGTGCTTTCTTTTCGCGTACAACTCAGCCATTCTCTGCGCCTCTGTAAAATCACCATTTACCATTGCGATGTCTGAATTGCCGACATCGCGTATGGCTTTGATCTTATCGTGGTTAGCATCCCTGCTTATGTAAATCTTAGCCTTCATTCCATACAGCTTCGCATAATAAGCCACAGAGTAAGCCATGTTGCCCGTAGACGCGCATGCTACCTCATTATAGCCGTACTCTGCAGCTTTTGCCATCTCTATAACCGAGCCCCTGTCCTTGAAAGAACCTGTAGGATTCTCTATCTCGAGCTTAAAGAAGAGCCCGGAGTCATCCTCGCTTCTTATGGTCTTTGTATTACCCACTTCGTAATGCCTGTATACGCCATCAGGCAGCAGGCCATTGTTCCAGAAAGAGGAGCCAGCCCTATTGATGCCTCTTGCTTCATACTCTACCTCAAGGATGCCGCCGCATGCCCTGCATACCTGGCTCCTGTAGCCCTGACCGTATTTTATCCCACAACGGGTGCATCTAAGCGTATATCTCAATGACACACCATATCCTATGCATTATAGCAAGTTTGTTCCAAACGTTTATGTACAGTGCCTTTATATTGTTCTGTGTGTAGCGTTTATATATCCCTCTATGGCAGGGCTTTATCCCCTTCATGCCTTCTCTTTCCAGATCTCACTTTCCTGAGCGTATCGTTGTATCTTCTTTCAAGCATCCATCTGTAAAGCATGCCGCCTCCAAGCTGAATAAGACCCCCGATGATAAGCGGTGAAGGTATCCACAGCTCAGCAAGGTAGCCGCTGAAGCCGCTACTGCTCGTGAAAATGCCTGCTGCAGCACGCTGTACGCTCGATGCTGTGCCATAATCTTCTTCATGCACCCCTCCCATGCCGACTACTGACGTAGAAGGCACAGTGAATCCTCCGGCAAAAGAGCGCAGTATATACAATGCAGCAGCGGCTGCTATAATCCATATAGAATACGGCATCATGTATCCTACTGCAAACACAAAACCCATGCCTATAAGCAGCATGCCGCTTGCGCTCCTCGCAAGGGAAGCAACCCTCACCACAGCCAGTCCGGATGAACGCCTGCCATAAAATCTGGCCCCGAGCGATGAAGCTATATATGCAGGTATGTATACCACACCTACTACTACAGTGGTCATGTTGCTCCCGAGATGGAATGCTATCTTGAAGAAAAGCGGGAGGAGAGGCAGAGCCATGCCTAAGGCAACGCCGTTTACAGAATTCACAAGTATAATGCGCAGGGTGTACGAAAGGCTGCTGCCTCTCATTATTCTTGTCGTCTTTTTCGGCCTTCTTCTCTCCCTGACAAACAAAAGGGACAGCATAGAGAATGACATAAAGAGCGCAGCTGCAAGGAAGAGCAGTCTATACGCCCCTGCATCACCCAAAGACCTTTGCAGCACAGATTGCAAGAGAAGCATCAGGCCGCCGCCTACGCTGCCCAATGCAGCGTATTGCATAAGCGAGCTCATCTTCTTTATTCTCTTCTGCTCTTCAGGATAGTTGCTCATGGTTATGGCTGTCATCCCTGCAGAGAATGCGCCCCCAAAGCCCCCCGCAAAGCTCCCCGCGCCACCTACTATGACAGCAATGATTGCAAGATAAACGTCTGTGCTATGCCACATCAGCAGCAAACCCAGAAGAGGCGGAAGATCGCCAAGTATCAATGCCTTCCTGTATCCGAACCTGTCTCCAAGCATTCCCAGAAATAAGCCGAGCAGCATGCTAAAGAGCATAAGCCCTGCATACACCACACCTATCTCAGCCACGCCTACACCTATAAGGTTTAGGTAAAGGGGAGCAGCAAGCGTAGTATATACAAGGGCTACGCTACGCAAAATCCTTGAATAAATGAGGAATTCAAACCTCATCTCGTCTTTCATATAAGCACTGAATATCAAGCAGCGTTCTGTCTCAGCATACTACATACAAGGCACATTTCAAAAGTCTACTGGTCAAATTCCTGCCAAGACTAAACCAGACTGCATACTGACTACATATATTAAACAATCCTAATTTACATTAACAATCCTAACGTGTATTAAACTGCCCTATTAAATAGCCAAATAT
>CAZOFK010000098.1:0-2618 GCA_964579185.1 Microcaldota archaeon | reverse complement strand
CCAGACAATATATGGACCTACTTATATATAATACTTCCTCCCTCGCTTTCATCCCACCCATAAATGATGTGGGGTTTCTCGCTATGGAGTGCTAAACACATTCACTTGAACGGCAGGAGCTCTATGCCCTTGTTTTCGCTTATCTTGAACGGAATCTCCTCGAACGTGTGCCCTGTCTTCCTCATTTTCATTATTTTCAGTATTCTCGGCGCTTCTGTGCCCACCTCGCTGAGCCTCAGGAGAATCAGGCCGTCGCCCCTGAACTCGCTTATGGTGTCCTCCGTTTCGCCAGGCATGCCCTCCACCTTCTGCGCTATCCCCATCGTCGTGACACCCAGCCTCTTTATCCTGTCTATAAACAGGAAGGCGCTCGCCCTCCTGAGTTCCGCAAGCGAACCGGCGGGTACCCCTTGGCCCATCATGTTGACGATGTTTTGCGGCGATGCCGGAGTCAGTATGAGGGAGGTTATGCTGTCTATGACGACTCTTGAATAGTGATTTTCATGTATCGCAGCCTCCACCGTCTCCAGCGTGGACGAGGTAAATATGTCCCCAAGCCCGAGCGCCATTATCTTGAGGTTCCCGTCCTTCTCCATCTTCGCAAAATCCCACCCGAACTGCGCAGCCTGTGCTATTATCTCGTCACGGGGCTGCTCCACGCTGATGAAAATGCCCTTCCCGCCGTTGTTCACGCCCCCGGCAAGAAACTGGCAGGCAAATATCGTCTTACCTGTTCCGGGACCGCCTGTCAGGATCACGAGATTGCCTTTTGGTATTCCTCCTTCCAAAAGCGCATCAAAACCATTTATCCCACTCTTTATCCTGTCAACTGTCATAACACCACGTTTTAACTCCACTGGCAAAGGATAATAAGCTTTCTGTGAAGCGGCGCAGGTGAGGCGACGCTTTCTAATTGACCCTGATTTCAATCACAAAGCGTCTTTGTCTTCAACAACTTCAAGCATAATGTATATAAACGTGGAATCCCTAATAACATGGCTGCTTCTGCAGCACTTTGTTTTGGATGTAATCATGGCATGCGGGGTTCTGGGCATAGCGCTTAAGTCTGGTGTCGATGCAGAGCATATGCAGAGCTACGCTAAGAATTCAATGCAGATTCTTAACCACCGCGGCGAGAATGCCCACGGCATAGCCTTCATAGACGGCAGGAGGCGTATAGTTGCAAGGAAGAATACGGGCCTTGTGCGCGATTCCCATGTCTTTGAATCCCGGGTGCAGAGCCCTATGCTCATAGGCCATACAAGATACGTGACCTCTTCCTCAAACAATACAAGCAACACGCAGCCCATACATATAATACTGCACGGCCTGGACTATGCAGTAAGCCACAATGGCAACATAGTGAATGACGCTGAAATAAGAGAAGAACTGGGAATGAGAAATTTAAGGATGTCAGACACGCGCACGCTTGCGCTGCTTCTCAAGGACTCGCTGCGCAGCGGGAAGACATTCGAAGGGCTCATACACGATGCGCTCGAGAAGGTCAACGGCTCCTACTCCATGGCAATACTGCTTAACAAAGAGGAGCCCGTCATATTAGCCATAAGGGACAGGTTCGGCTTCATGCCCCTGAGCGTAGGCGAGAATAGGCATGGCTTCTTCGTCGCATCAGAGTCTGTGACTTTCGGCAAAGGCTATCTCAACGCAGAGAGCCGCGAGGTCCTGCCAGGGGAGATGGTAATCATAAGCAGAAACGGGATGGAGAGCATCAAGCTCTTCGATTCCAACGAGAAGCAGTTCTGCATGTTCCAGTGGATATACATGGGCAGGCCGGAGTCTGTCATAGGTGGCAGCAACATCTACCTTGTAAGGGAGATGCTTGGAGCTAAGATAGCCCTAAGATACAGACCAAGCATAGATTTCGTAGTGCCTGTGCCAGATTCAGGTTTGGCAGTGGCATACGGCTACGCCAAGGCAACAGGCATGCCCATAAGAATGGGCCTTGTCAAAGACAGGTACGAATCAAAACGCAGCTTCATGCAGAACAGCCAGAAGCAGCGCGAGGAAGTCCTGGGAAAGAAGCTCAATGTTGTGCCTGAGGTCGTGCACGGAAAAAGAATACTTCTTCTAGATGACAGCCTTGTAAGGGGCACTACAACAAAGAAGACAATTGAGATGCTCAGGGAAGCAGGCGCAAAGAGCGTGCACATAGCCTTCTCATGCCCTCCTATAATAAGCCAGTGCGGCTACGGCGTTGATTTTTACAACGAGCAGCTGCTTGCAAGAACGTATATGCAGAAGGAGGGCAGCGAGATGAATAAGGCCGTGGCAAAGGCAATAGGCGCAGACAGCTTATATTATAACACAATAAGCGACCTCTCAGATGCCATAAGCAGAGAGGAGAAAGATCTCTGCCTCTCCTGCCTTACCGGCGTATACAGGCAGCCGTTCACTCCGAAGAATGCGGCCTCGCGCGGGCGCATGGCCTGAGAATATTTTCAACACTTTTGGCTTGTGAAATCCCTTGCGTTTATGCATGAGGATGAAACAAGCCGTAAATCTTTTTCTGTTAAAGATGTATACAGGCAGTTCACTCGTGACCTCCTCCCACCGCTAAAGCGTATGGGCTTCCCCTTATTATAAGGGATTAGTTCTCG
>CAZOFK010000097.1:0-2644 GCA_964579185.1 Microcaldota archaeon | reverse complement strand
ACAAGACGCACATGAGGGAGATACTCAATGTGGCGATGAAGATTCTAGATGAAGGCATTTCTCGTTCCTATATATAACCCCGCTATCCAATTTGGCGGAGTCCGATTGAGCATGCGGGATACTGAATCTGATTATCAAAGGCCCTATAGAATTGCATAGGAATATTGAAGGTGCAATAAAGGCTCCCGCAATAAAGAGGGAGGGAAGAAAGTATTATGCAGTTTTCACTACGATAAACGAAATCAGAATTCCAGAAGTCGAGAATACTAATCCGGTCGGAATAGATCCGGGATTGGATTCATTTGTTGCAATGTCAGACGGAACCAAGATAGAAAAACTGAAGTTCATGCAGCAAAAAGAAGTCACTTATAATGCAGCCGGCATATCAAAACGGCTCTCTGGCAGGAAGCAGAAGCGACGCATAAATATTTATCTGTTATGAATAAAATACCCTTGATGATTGAATGGCATATACCGATCAGACGCTTATTCTGGTGGATAACAAAGGCAGGTTTTTGGGATACGATGCAAAGAAGGTATGTCATACAGGCAGAGGGAAGCACCACCGGGCCATAATAATAGCCATATACAACAGCAAAGGCGAGATACTGCTCCAAAAGAGGAGGCACGAGATCTTCGATGCCATTTGGGATCTAAGCGGCGCAACGCACCCTCTACACCTACACAATAAGAACGAGTCTTACAGCGAGGCTGCAATGAGGTGTGCAAGAGACGAATGGGGCATAAGTAAGGTAAATTTCAGAAAGGTAGGAGCATTTAACTACTTCAAGAAGGATGGCAGAAAGTGCGAAAACGAGTACTGCGCGATTATGCTGGCAAGGTACAGCGGAAGGATAAAGAGGAATCCCAAGGTCGCATACGGCTTCACATGGATGCCTCTTAACGAAGTAAAAGGCGACGCAAAAAGAAACCCTGAAAAATACACGATGTGGGCATTAAAAGCGCTGCCCAAGCTAACCTCAAGTTCACTGCGCCGTTGAAAAAGCGGGTACACCATGGTATGCAGATAAATATGTGTGTGTGCCATCTAAGTACGTGATGAGACGAGGTATTTCTGATTAGTGATGAAAAGAGTCGTCTGACATCTTAATAAGCTATTACTTAAGTGCAGATTTTTCTATTGCAGCTATATCCTTAAAAGAGTGAAGCTGCATCCCTGCTTCGTCTTCAGAGTTGAATATCTCTATTCTTATGCCGTGCCTGTCGGCCATGTCAAGCGCATCTTTTATATTCTCAGAACCGAGTGCTGAATCATTTACTATTATTATACCTGCCCTGCGGCTTTCTACAGCCTTCACTATGCCTTCTGCGCCATACATGGCACCGCCCATCCTCAGGCTGTTGAAAAAGAGGTTCAAATACCTAAATTCCTTCTTAAGATGCTCCCCCTCTATTAGCTTTGCAGCCACCTCGCCCTGCACGACTTCCCTAACCCCTGATCTTTCGGCATCTCCCGCACCTGTGTAAACCAGCCTCTTTCCGACCTCTATGCCCTTCTCCTCTATGTATTTTTTTATATCGTCTTTTGTAAATCCCGGTCCCGCAAGTATGACTATCTCAACAGGCATGCCTGCGCAAGCCTTTATAATATCATCAAAATACTTCATGCGCTGCCTTTCAAACTCCTTCTCGTTCATCTTCTTGCTGAGATGACTGTATATCTCGCTGTTTATGTCTATTCCATATCCGCGCACATAAGCCGTTGTCGCCTTCTCATCATCCATGGCTATCACTCCCAGCCTAGGCCTCTTCGATTCCTCAACAGCCTCCTTTATCCTTCTTATTATGTATCCCTTCCATTCTCCTTTTTTGATCCAGAGATGATCATATGGCGCTATATTCAGGGTGTGGTAACTGTTTATCCTTATATATGCCTCAGGTCTGCCGCCTATTATCTTGCCGCCCAGCCTCAGCCTTTCAGCGCTCTTGTCTATCTCTACCCTTTCCACAGAGACCTGCACAACCACTTCCTTCTGCTCTCCTTCATCGGATTCGCTAGCCCTGAACCTCCTGTAGCTTTTTGATTCAGCAGCATCTCCGGGGTTTATAACCCTAGCAAGCAGATAGAGGTCTTCGAAAGACTCGGGTTCCACCTTAAGTTCCCCAGTAGAATCTGAAAACCTTAATATCTTCATCAGCACATCCGAGTCTTACGGCATACTGCCTGTGCATCAAATGCAGGCTCTCGCGCAACCTTGGCGCAGCATGTCCATGCAGCAGGTTGCCTAGGCATCAGCCTGCCCTAGACTTGGCATCTGCCTTGCTTATAACATACCTCCTGACAATCTTTACAACCTGATCTATTGCCTTTTTTATGTCGCCCTCAGTTTTCGACCCTGTGCATATGACCTTTCCGTTCTTGAAGAGCAGAAGCGCAGTCTTCGGGTTGTGTATCTTGCATATTGCGCCGGGAAACTGCTCAGGCTCATAGTCTATATCTGTCGAAGCCTTTGCTATAGCATATAAGTCCAACTCTACACCGAGATCGGCACTTGCAACTATGTTCTCTATCTTAAAATCCGGATGAAGCAGCATCCTCTTCTTATGCTTCTGCGCTGCCTTGTCTGCCATAATATCACTCAATAGATTATGGTATATGCATTTAATAAGCTTACTGGAAGAC
>CAZOFK010000096.1:0-2727 GCA_964579185.1 Microcaldota archaeon | reverse complement strand
GATGAGAGAACGCTGTGATAAGGCCTTCAGATGCCAGCTTGGCCGCGCCATAAAGAGATATTGGTCTGAGGGGCCCGTAATCTTCAGGGGTAGGCCGCACCGTTGGTATGCCGTATACGACGCTTGATGATGAGAAAAGCACCTCGTTTATGCCAAGCTTCCTTGCGGTCTCAAGCACATTGTATGTGGCTAGGGTGCCCTGTCTTAGGTCAAGATCTGTTTCCACTATGCCCCGTCTTACATCTGGATTTGCTGCGAGATGCACCACTGCATTTGCATTGCTCTCCTTGAGCGCGCTTTCCAGCGCAGTCTTCTCTAAGAGATCGCCCATGATGAAGCGGAAATCTCTCCTGCCCTCGAACTTCCTTACGAATTCATGGCTGCCAGAGCTGAGGTTGTCATAGGCAACAACGCTTGCCCCCCTGCTGAGCAGGGCTCCGACCATATTGCTTCCTATGAAACCAGCGCCGCCCGTAATAAAAAAGGTTTTATTTTTGACTTCCATCGTGACATCCTTCCGCGCCTTTAGGCGCGGGCTTCCTCTGCTTTCTGCAAGCGAAAAGCACACAGAATTGCTTAGCATACTCTTTTGGGATTTTTATACCTGCATGTTCACGTCATGCCTGATTCATAGGGCAGTGCGCAGATGGTATTCAGGTCCATTCTGGCATTCATCAGTGAGAGGTGGCATGTGCCGCAAAACCAGGCCTCTACGCACCGATAAGGCGCTTTGCGCTCTCAATCAACGCGTCTGTTTCCCCCTTGCTCTTCGCCTCCGCATAGATTCTGACAAGCGGCTCTGTGCCTGATTCCCTGAATAGCACCCACGCGCCGCCATCAAGGCTAAGCTTTACTCCGTCAAGATAGGAAACGCTCTCTACGGTTTTGCTTGAAAACTCTTGTCCTGCCTTTATGGCAGCAAAGCGTTTTGAGGCATCTGCAATTTCAGGAGTTTTCTCGATGCTGATGTTTACAAAGCTTCCATACTCGAACTCCCGTGATACTATCTTCCATATCTCTGCCAGGGACATTTTTTCCACAGCAATCATCTCACATGCCAATGCCCCCGCGGCTATCCCGTCCTTGTCAAGTATCCAGTTGCCGAACGCCACACCTTGCGCAGCGCCCTCTATCCCAAATGCCGCCCCGTTCGCCAGTTCCACTGCTATGTTCTTGAAGCCTACGGCGACTTCCTTCGACTCAACGCCATACCTGTGGCAGAGCCTGTCTATCGCACTGGTGCTCTGTATTGACTTTGCAACGGCGCCATTCTCGTGCCTGTAGCCGAAAAGGTAGTCGCACATCATAAGACCTGATTCATTGGCTGTATAGTACCTGCCATCTGCGCCTACTACCGCAAACCTGTCAGCATCCCCATCGTTTGCTATGCCTATGTCGGCTTTTGTTTTCTTGACAGCCTCGATAAGCTCGCCGAGATTTGCCTTATCAGGGACTGGAGCCGTGCCTCCAAAGTCAGATCTGTACGAACTGCGCAGTTCTATGACTTCGGCTCCGTATCGTCTTAGCAGATCTGCCAGATATCCGCTGCCCGCACCATGAAAAGTATCTACGACTACACGCATACCCCTTACATTTTCAAGATCGAACCTACGCCCAATGGCATTAAGGTATTCTCCCTTGATGTCCACGATTTTTGGCTGCCACTTTTGAATCGCCACACCGTTTTCTGGTATTAATTCTACTATCCTGTCAGTTATCTCCTTCGTAGGGTTCATCCCGCCAGCATCTATAAACTTTAAGCCGTTGTAGACGGCTGGATTGTGGCTCGCAGTTATCATAATGCCTCCTGCCGCTTTCATGTCCTTTACCGCAAAGGAAAGAGCTGGGAGAGGAACGCAGGCATTGGTTATCACGGTGTTAAATTCCATAGAGGAAAGCACTGCACATGCTACCTCGGCAAACTCCTTAGAGTGTTCCCTTGTATCATATCCGGCAATCAGCGTTCCATGCGCTGCAGCATACCTTAGATATGCGCCTATGCCATATGCTATACGGGAAACGTTCTCCATGTTGAAGCCGGAGTCCATCCTCTCTCTCCAACCGCTAGTCCCGAATGTTATTTTGTAAGGGGGCAAGATCACACCACATTGCACTGCGTGATTGGGAATGAAGATATTTATTACGTCCGCTACCAAGGCTTGATTAGGCAAGAGCCAGAATGCGAGTTTGCCATTCATGCTTGGCACTGCGCTGCGCCTCTGCCATGCTTTCAGTTATGAGAGCATCAACTCTTTTCCTCACCTCTGACAGCATCCTCGTGTTTGAAGACACATTGCTTCTCTCTGCTATCGCCTTTATCTCCTGCAGCTTCGTAAATTCCCCATAAGCCCGCAGAACAGCTTCTCTCTGCGAGGGATTTCTGATTGCAATCATGTAGAGGAACCTCAACGCAGAAAAGCCTTCCATACCGGATAGCATGCCAAGATATGCAGATGCCCGCAACCTCTTGCTAGGGAGCAGACAGATCATTGTATACCGCGCTCTCCACTTCAGGTTCTTCATATTCCCCCACCATTTATAGTTTATCTCTGATCTCATATTTATATATTGCTGTGAGAATTGTTCAGTGGTGTTTTCGTGATAGCAATGCGGATGCGCCTTTTTAGGCATTTTGACAAATGCAGGTATTTTAGCTAGTTCTTTACATGAATGTATATCGGTGGCGAACCGAAGGTTGTGCTCTGGTTGCATACCTGCTGCCTTGAA
>CAZOFK010000095.1:0-2806 GCA_964579185.1 Microcaldota archaeon | reverse complement strand
GCGGCGCATGGAACTCCCTTATAGTGGCGGAATACTTTACCATGCAGCTCAGCAACGGCAAGAGCGTTGTGCTTACGCAGGTCGGCACTGGCATAGGGAAGACCATAGACCAGGCAGTATTCAGCGGCAACCTGCTGCTTGTCGCATTGGCTCTTGCATCTCTTACAGTAATGGTATTGCTGCTAAACAGGTTGGTGTGGCAAAGACTTTATAACAGAGTAACAGCAAGGTACAAGATGACGGTGTGAACCATGGTCAAGCAGATTCTGCAAGTAGAGGGCATAGAACTGGACTATGGCGAGGGCAAGTCCGAAGTAAGGGTCATTGGCGGCATAAGTTTCAGCGTAAACGAATACGAGTTCTTTTCTATAGTCGGACCTTCAGGCTGCGGGAAGTCCACTCTCATACGCATAATCGCCGGACTGCAGGAGCCGACTGCAGGGAGGGTCGTATACAAGGGAAAGGTGGTGAGCAGCCCCACTGGTGACATTTCGATGATCTTCCAGAACTTTGCGCTTTTCCCGTGGAGGACTGCGCTTGAAAATGTCACGCTTGCCCTGGAAGGCAAGGGAATGAGCCGCGAAGAAGTGCAGGGAAAAGGCATGGCAGCGCTAAGGGAAGTGGGCCTGCAGGGATTTGAGAATGCATATCCTGCAGAACTGAGCGGAGGCATGAAGCAGAGGGTTGGCGTTGCCAGGGCGGTGGCGTCCAATCCCGATCTTCTTCTCATGGACGAGCCGTTCAGCTCCCTTGACGATCTTACCGCAGAGCAGCTGAGGGGAGAGGTCCACAGGCTTGTCAAAAGCAAGAGGCTGCCTGTGAAGGCGGTTGTAATGGTAAGCCACAACGTGGAGGAGATAGTAGAGCTTTCAGACAGGATAATAGTGCTCTCGAAACCTCCGTCCAAGATAATCGACAGCATAGAAGTCAAGCTCCCGTATCCGAGATTTAGGGGCGGAAGGGACTTCCTGAAAGTCACGTCGAGGATATACAAAGACCTCTATGCTGGCAAGGCGTAGGCCGCTATTTGGATTGGGATTTGGGCTTTTCCCTGGACCACAGCTTCTGCTCGCCGTTGTAGTCCAGAAGGTCGAAGTGTATGGCCCACTGCATCAGTGCCGAAGACACCTTCCCTCTTGCCTCTTCTGGATTCGCATAGAGCGAAACGCCGCTTGCCGAAAGCCTGTCAAGCAGCTCGTCTATGGTGAAATCGCCGCTTCTATTTGCAAGCTCCAGTGCTGTGTAAAATGGCTCTCTCTTGGAGAGTGCGACTTTCACCTTCTCAAATGCATCTTTGTCTTCTTCATAAAATCTCTTCCCTATGTTGAGCAGGCGTACATTGTCGCCATCTACCCTGACTATGCCCAGCAGTTTTGCCGCATCTATTTGGGGCAAGAGGTAATCCACGTGCTCTCCTGACAGGTGCGTCAGCCTTGATATGCTGAGCGTGCCATCATTCCTGAGGAGCAGCCTTATTATACCCAATATCCTACTGAACTTAGCGTCTAGGGGGAAGAAGATTTTTTTACCCATGTCAATGCAGCATAAGTATATGCTGAAATCAGCTTAAAAACCTTTTTGAGAGCTTGAAAAATTATATTGGAGTAGGGTTGCAGTGCCAAAGCCACCGAGGTAAAATACTATCCGAAAAACGTAAATATCTGAGTATGCACCTACTATTGGTAGAGTGGATTCATGCCTGATCAGAAGGAGCACACGAAGGCAAAGGAAGAGCTGATTATAAATTTAGAGGTCAGCAAGGCGCCCATAGCGTTGCTGTTGCGGCATAAGAGCGACGCGGAGCGTGGCATCACAGCCAATGGCGTTAATGAAATCCGGAGGGTTTTTGGAAAGGACATCTCTTATATAAGCGCGAAGTTCGTTGAGCATGGCAGCAGGAAGATAATAGAGGAGATAGCGCTTAAGCGCATGGACGGCAGCACTGAAAAAAGAGAGCCAAGCAGCAAAGAGACTGAAGCCCTTGTAGGTATTAAGAACACGTTCACAAGCGAGAAAAGCATTGTAGTGCCATGGTCAGATATCGAACCCCTGCAGGATGTCCTTAGGAAAAAGAACAACAAAAGCGTAAGGGGAGAAGTGGCTGACCTTCGAACAGGTGAATCCAGGCCCATGACAGATGAGGAGATTGCAGAATTTTTGGATGACATGATAAATGATTATCCTGGTTTTGATTCTATCGTAGACCATTCTTTACTGCCTGAAATAGAGAGAATTCTGAAGGACTTAATGCGCGAGTTTTTCGAGGATAAGTAAAGGGCAAAAGCAAAGCAAGGCAGCCTTGCAGGTGCGAGTGTCGGGATTTGAACCCGAGTCTTTGCCTTTCCCTCTTGAGTTAAAGAAGATGGAGGGGCAAAGTCCTACCAGGCTAGACTACACTCGCACAAGCTAAACTATTGTGCTTCAGCATAAAAAGCTTTGCGAACGCATGAGATCCTTCAGCTGAATGTGAGGTCCAATGCCCCGGAATAGCTGAAGGCCGGGGCCTTGACATAAAGCTCAATGATGAAGCTGTCCTTCCTGTCGAGGCTGAAGGGGTATTTCGGATCGCTGCTCACAACCTCGAAAGGCTTGTTTGCCTCTATTCGGTTCACCTTCTCTCCGTACTTCATGATTCTGTAGAGCTGCACGCTGATCTTGAAGATCTGGTTCCTTTGCATGTTTGCTATTATCTCAGATTCCTCAATATCCGTGCTCCTTTCTATATGCAGCAGCGTTATTTTTGGTATGCTTACATGCACAAACTCCTCTTTACCCCTTATGAATTCCAGGTTCATTGGCCCAGTGT
>CAZOFK010000094.1:0-2844 GCA_964579185.1 Microcaldota archaeon | reverse complement strand
AGGGAATCCCAAAACACCCAAACATTTTTAATTCTTTAACCAGATAACCTAGCGGTAATCGCTTGAGAAAGAGTCATCTCCTGGTGGCATTGTTCCTTGCTGTTGTTGTAATTGGAGGAATATTTACACTCATAGTGCCTAGCCTGCTTTCATCCTACATTCACATCACAGGAGTGGATTCAGAGGCGATCCGATCGCTATCTGTCATCGTCTTTGGGTATTTTGCTTTGCAGCTGCTGAATAATGCTATAATATCATACGGCCAACAGAAGCCGCGCGTGGATGAAAAATCCGTAGTCAAGGTCGTCTCGCTGATAGGGTATATAATCCTTATTGCCGTGATATTGTCTATATCTAAGATAAACTTCACAGGCGCTCTTGTCGGAGCAGGCTTCCTCGGCATAGTTATCGGCCTTGCATCACAGAGCACCCTTGGTAACTTCTTTGCTGGAGTTTCGATGATGGCAGCAAAGCCCTTCGCTAGTGGGGACAGGATAACCTTTTCGACATGGCAGTACGGTATGATGCCGCCCTCGTATCCGCACCATGCAGTGCTTCCTGGATACTCGGGGGTTATAGAGGATATAGGACTGATGTACACAAAGATAAAACTCGACGAAGGACCAGTAATATTCGTTCCCAACGGCGTTATCAACCAGGCAGTCATAATAAATTACTCCATATCCAAAGCGAAGGACGTCATTGTGCGTGTCGAGCTGGTGAAGAGGAAGTTCTCTGCATTCAAGAGAGAAATCGAAAACAAGGTTCACGCAGAACGCGAATTGGATAGGATGATAAAAAGCCCCATAGAGATTATAATCACTGACATCGGCATCAGCAACTACGGCGTGAGGCTAAAGGCGACAGTGCCTATGAATAATGAAGCATACGCTACCGACAAACTATCAAGCATAGTACTCGACATCTCAAAAAAATTCCAGTCCTGAATCATAAGCAGATGTGCACCATGTAGCCCCCGCGCCTCTATCCATTCAAATCGGCACATAAAGGTATCAGATAGCCGGAGAGCGCTTTCAATACCTATCCATCATTCACTTTTCGCTAAAAGGATGCCTATCACAAAATCGATTATTATAACTCTGTTCTTGGAAAAGCTACAATATCGCAAACTTATAAAGAACTACACGTTCCAACTCTATCTATGGGTGAATAAATGGCACAAAGAAGAGAAGACAGAGAAGAGAGGGAAGACAGGAGAAGAAGAAGCGAGAGAAGAGCCCGCGAAATCAAAGCAGTAAACGAGGCTGCAGTAGAAGAGGTTGTCAGGGCAGCCGGGGCAAGAAGGTCCACTCCCGAAGCAAGGAGAGCATTGAGGGCTTTAGCAGAACGCGAGCTTGCGAGGTTTGCATCAGAAGCTGTGGCAGAAGCCAAGGCGCGCAACCAAGACGAAGTAGATGAAGAGTGCGTGGCCGTAGGGGCTGCATCTGCAGAAGCGCGAAGACCTTCTGAATACAGGTAGGATGCCTAGACTATACCAGATGTAGATGTCAGGCGTATTAGGCTTTCTTGTTTGATTTGGCGCCTGATTTCTGCAATATCTATATATTGTATGGCGAGCTAGAAAGCAGCAGCTGAGAAGTCTGCAATGCCGTAAGGCAACCAACTAGTTAATAAGCATTAAATGCGTATCTGCAGATATGCAGCGCATACTCAAGGACTACGGCGCTCTCATACCGTCCTTACTCATAGGCTCTATAATACTTATTGCATCATCAGTCTTCTTCTTGCAAGTACTTTCCATAGCATACGGTATAGGCGAAGGCGCATACATACAGAGCAACAGGACAGCCTCAAATGTAACCGGAGTTCTTATACTTACTGTGCAGAGCATCCCCTCAATACAGCAGTCAATATCTGAAACCTATGTTATGCTCACAATTGCAATATTCCTATTTTCCATAGCCCTATCTCTATTCATCTACGGCACAGGTAATGAGGCGAAGTTAAAGAGATACACAGCACTGCACGCAGTCCTTGTTCTTGTATACCTTCTGCTATTCGCCTCCAGGTTATCAAGCATCTCGATAACCTCTTCTGAGATACCCACATACATGGCATACCTAGGCATAGGAATAACTGTGGTTGTAGATCTCTATATAAATTACAGGCTGTACATGCCTGTAGACAGGCACAACAGAAGCAGGTCAAACATAAAGATAGATCCCTCCACGCCTTATTCAAACATAATAAACCTTCAGGAAAACCTGATAGAGCACATGCGCGGAAGCCTTGTCATAGTTGACAAGCACTTCAATTCGTTGGCAGTGTCTAACCTATATCGGCTTTTACTCGAGAACAGGAAACTACCTGCTGTATCAAAGATAACGGTGCTTACGTCACACGACATGCTTGACGCACACTTTGGTGAGAACTACAGGGACATAGGTACAGAACTGAGCAACAAAGGCATCGGCATAGAGGTCAGGATAATGGACAATGCCGACGCAGCGGATCAGCACGAGAGGTTCATGTTCGATGATGAAAGTGCATACAAGATTCCCCCGCTTAATATCATACACAAGAAAAGCGAACATATAACTAGAATAAGCCGCAGAGAGGCGAAGAAAAGATTCGAGCAGCTATACCAGAGGTCTCTCAAATTCGAGAACTTAAAGTAAATACCCCCAATAAATTCATTGGCTTTATTGCAAGACCGAGGCAAGACCCAGCATTTACAGGAAACGCATACTTCCGAGGAGTCGGAGTCGGATTGCCGATTTCTTGGGTTACGGGAGGTTTGTCATATCTCATAGCGAAGAGCAGGATTTCTGAAGGTGCATCGTAATGGACTATAGGCTAAAAAGGCACATAACGAACACACTG
>CAZOFK010000093.1:0-2852 GCA_964579185.1 Microcaldota archaeon | reverse complement strand
ATCTTACAAAAGTCATAGCAGAAAGCCCACGACCTTCAATCGTGTGAGGATGTCAGGCATCTACATCTGCACATTGAAGTATTCCCTGAACTTAGCAGTGGTCCTTATGCTCCTGCTCCTCTTATACTTTTTAGCTTCTATAAAGCCCTTCTCCACAAGCTCTTTCACATGCTCGTATGTGGATTCTCCGAAGGCCTTCACCAGATCGCTCTGTATGGCAGGCGCGTTCTTGCTCACATATGCCAATACCCTCAGCGCGCCCCTGCTTATGTCAGGACTTCCCGCGAGCCTCCCCATCCTCGATGCATACGGCTCCTTGAGGCTGAACATGTACCTCTTGTCTAGCTCTATTATCTCAAGTGCCGTGTCTGCAGTTTTGTAACGCTCCACAAGCCCGTTGAGTATGGACTGAAGCGAGCCTAGTGAAGCTATGCCTGTTGCTTCTGAGAGCTCTGCAAGATCCATCGCCTTAGGCGCCATGAAGAGCGCAGCCTCGACAAGCCTTTTATACTCGATGCCCTCCATGCATACACCTTAACTATTTAACTATTAAGCCTTATAAATATCTCGTCAAAGAACCTCTCCTGCACCACCACCACCTTATTGCGGTTTGCAAGGAAGAGGAGAGGCACAAAGAGGCTGAGCAGCGGGTCATCAAAGCCCGTTCCTTCAACCAGGCGCGCGAGCGTAATCATGCCTGTGCCGTCTACCATTCCTTTTATAATACTGTATAAGCTCTCTATATCTGCCTCAATGTCTATTGTATTTATCGTTATCGGCACGCTGAGCCTTGACTGCAGCTTCTCGTGCTCCCTGTGCTCCTTGAGCTTCATCGCATCTTCGAGTGCAGCTATGAGCTCACCGAGCGCCACGCGCCTTGCAGGAGGCAGCCTCAGCCTGGGCACCAGTTCCTCCACAGAGACGCTAGGCCTGTAATACGACTCACTCTCAAGCTCCTCAGCCTCAGGCGCCGCGCCAAGCATCTCACTCTTGAGCCTTAGAAGTATAGCAGCAGCCAATATGATGTTGGCAGGAACCCTGAGATCCATAACCTTGAAGCTGCGCACAGCCTCTATATACTTGCCAATAAGCTCAGCTATATCAACATTCCACGGATCGAGCCTGTTCCTGTGTACAAGGTCTATAAGCAGATCCTTCCAGGTAGCGTTCTCTACCAAGCCTACAATGTCAAGGCTGCCCTGACTAGCAACGCTAAGTTCTTCAACCTGCAGTGTCGCCATACTCTGTATTGGTAGTGCAGGGATAAATAGTTTTCTGCAAGAGGCACCGCAGCAAAAGCCACGTAAAGCAGATGCGCCAGCTATACACTCATTCAGTTTTGCTGAATATTGAGCTGAATATTGAGGAGAAGGGCTTTACCATTTTCCTGTAGCCATTATAGCCTGCAGCTTCAAGCATCTCCCTGTATGTCTGAGTCTCTACCTTTTCATACCTCTTCTTCAGCATGGCATCCTCCTTATTCTTCGCAGAAGCCGAGGCGTACTGATGGTTGACTTCCTTTTTAAAAACATCTGCAGCAATATGCGCTAGCCCGGCGCTTCCCTTATTGTATATACCTATTATTCTGACTATCGTATGTCGCTGCCCTGCAGTAATATTTGTCCACACTCGTTTCCACAAGGGAAACTCCATAGTTCTATTTTTCCTTAGCAGTGCGTCTTCAGCCTTTATATAATTAATCCCAGGCGTATTAATATCGAATGAATCTACCTTCAGCTTTTCGACGTGCACTTCCCTCTTCAAGAACGGAATACTCCTCCTGTAATCAACCTCGAAATTGCCTGTCCTCTGCTTAGAAGCGGCAACGATGCAGTTTAGCAGATCTTTATTCACCTCCAAGGTTTTGCTGGCTTCCAAATAACCAGGCACCATCCTGAAGTCTGCAAGAGTCACAACGCTAGTTATAGGCCCGTTTGCTTTTTCTATGCGAGCATCCATTCTGTTAAAGTCCCTCTTCGCAGTATATAAAAACGCAAAAACCGAGACTGCCGCAATTGATGAAATCGCTATATTCCATACTATTTTCTTGCCTAAAGATGCGCCTCTCACCTCATCCTTTAGGATGTAGGGGGGTTCAGGCGTGCTTAGCATTACGTCTCTGCCCTTATAATGTGCAGCATTTGCACCTTTATTATATCCGATGGCCACATACTCCCTCTGCTCCTTATACTACTCATATTCACCAATTTAAGCCTTCCGCCCAGATACGTTTCTTGCATACCAAAGTATAACCAACTACATGACCACAAAGCCTACGGGTCATCTGCAGCTGACACATATTGTCAATAAAGCTTACCTCAGCGCTACATCGAGAAGAGTGTAATATATAAATCTTGACGGTGAGGGGATAGTGATGGGAATCCGAAGCAAAACCACAGTTCAGGGGAGGCATAAACTGCAGGGCCAATCTGCATCCGAGTATTTGAGTACATACGGCTTTGTCATTATGCTGATAGCAATAGTAATGCTTTTCCTTATCTTCTATGTTCTTGCACCTGCATCAAACGCACCGAACCAATGCACAATCTCTTCGGGTGTGGCGTGCAAGGTAATGGCCATAGGTTCAAATGCCATCGGCTCAACAGTTGGCCTGTATCTTACTAATGTGCAAGAATACCCCATACAGAACATCAGTATAGCTGTAAATTCAAGCGTCATAGGCAATGTTGGAGGCAGATGCCTGCCATCATACGTGCTGCCTGGAGGTGACATTCTCTGCAATGTGATAGTGGGCAGGAGGGCCAATGTAGGCGCGCTGCTAAGCGGCAGCCTGGATGTAAATGCAACAGTCTGCACAGGCAGTGTAAACGGCAGGGGCTGTACAGGCCGGT
>CAZOFK010000092.1:0-2884 GCA_964579185.1 Microcaldota archaeon | reverse complement strand
TCCTTGACTCTATCACGCCATTCTCCGAAACGATACCTGCAGCTATCTTTGTCTTGCCGATATCCAAGCCTATATATCTATGCATGTGGATCAGAGTATAAGAAGTACAATCAGCCCAATTTGCCGGATAGCCTAACGCAGAACGGCATACCTCTGTAATAAGCCATCTTTATACTGCCTTTCCTTCTAAATGCAGCATTTGCTACGTCGATAAAATACTCTGTGCCTACTGCGCCCTCAAAGACCGTAGACACACCGTGTGGCGGTGTGACCCTACCTATTCCATACTTAAAGACAAGAGAATCAGGCTTGCTACTGACTGTGCTCCTTATAAATTCCTTATTATGTCCCCAAAAGTCCAGGAGCTCATACCTGGCTTTCTGGAATGCGATGTACCTAAGAGATGCAGAGAACGCCCAGTCCTTGACATCATCGAATCCTGACTCTGTTGTATACATATTCAGTGCCTGCTCTATAGAATGTGTGGGATACGAAGCTACAAACATCTTATATACCGATGGGAAATCCCTCAGTTTCTTAACGGCGCCCCCCTTTCTTCCCAGATCTGATAACGCTTTGTCAAATGCATCATAGTAGCCTTCAGGCAGGAAGTTCTCCAAAGGCTCAAGTCTTATCCTCTTCAGGCTAAAGTCGCCTAGTAATTGCCTCACCTGTGCCAGGGTCTTCTTGGCCTTTGAAACCCTCGGCTTAATCACCACCTTATCAATAAAAGTGTTCTCTGTCGCAATTACCATCCGCACATCTTCTCCTGTCACTTCACTAAGCCTCTCTAAAAAGGCGTTGAATCTGTTCAGCAGCATCAGTGTAGAGAGATCAGGGTTGTTGTACGGAACCTTAAGGTCGTTCTGTATCTTACCTAGTAAAAGCAGTATCAGCAGCTCGCGGTTCTCCGAGGCATTGAGTGTACCCTCAAAATCCTTTACTTTGCCATTAAAACTCACAAACTTATTGCGGCCAATTAAAGAGCCGATGCTCTTTTCCTTCCAGTTGAATATGCTATTTCTATCTTCCTTTAGGATGTTCTGCGCCTCCTCCTTTGGCATCACAGTCTTTAAGATCTTGGGCATTGCGTCCAGCAACGCAACATTAAATTTGTAGCGGAAAAGAGCCGATTTAGGTATAATCCTTCTTCCCTGTTTTATCGACATATACAATCACCGATATGTACCAATTAGCATATTACATTTATATATTCTCTCAAGCACTAGCATCTTTCCACCCGATTCCGCTTTAGAACAGCAAGCCATTTCTCTTCACATTACCTATTGCCTTAATAAACTATTAATATAATTACCTTCATGATCTGAGAAATTTTTATCTGAGAATATGTGCGGTCCATTTGCGTTGGCGCTGCGCCCGAGAAACATCTCTACTGAGTCACTCACATATCCAATGCACTTTTCTTCTGTGATTGTAGTTCCCGTGGGGGTTATGAGGTATGCTAAAAACTTATCCTTTTTATCGGTAATCAGATGTAACTCTACACCTAACCCATTTTCCCTGTTCTTGCTTAGCGCATCAGCAAGATTTTTCTCCCTCACGATGCCTGAATAGACAGGATCTAAGGCGATTATCGTAAATACTCCATGATTAGGTAATGTTGTCTTCCATGCTATAGCTAGCTTTCCATCCCTCTTTTCAGTAACCGAGACGTACAAGGCGTCTGGTTTGGCCTTTGCACTACCTGCAGCCGTAACAACTGCAACTGTAAGTTCATCTCCCATAATGCTCCCGCCAGAACTCCTAAGGGCGGTAAGGTTACTCTTATAGTTCATTAATACAGGAAGGTCTGCCATGTTCTTACGCAAAATATGCTCCAAAATCATTTCAAATGCTGTGCGTGCTTTATCTCCGTCTAGCTGTGCGTCCTTGAATTCTATTTTTGTACAACCGTCAACCAATTCTATTACCCTACCTTTATACTCCTCATTTGAAACCCATCTTTTAGAGATCGTAACCATTTTTCCATCTAAATCTAAGATGAGATATTCTCTGCCTTTTTTGCGTATGAGCGTATTTATATTGGGATCTAAGAAACTATATTCGTCCATAATGGTAACATCACCTCCCTTTCCCAATTTACCAAAAAGGAGTTGAGAACCTAGATCCGGAATTCCACAAGAGTGTCCGTTATCTAATGCTGCAAGATTCCCTATCGATTGTGCAAAATAATAAAAAGCGATCGGTTTATCTTCTAATACGTCTTCTATTACTTTCTTCATGCCTTCGGTGTCGCCATCGGGCATAAGCTCAACTGTACGGGCCTCATTAAGATAATTAATGAGAATGGTGAAGCGCTTTTTCTGTTCTAGTGTTAATCTTTTTAAAGAAGCAGATTGCTCTCCTGTAAGTAAGACGTTGCCCTTAGGAAGCAGAGCCTTGGTTCCACATTCCTTAAGCCTTACTGTGCTAAGATCACATCCATCAATATCAATTTTACTTTCTTTAAACTTCGAATAATCCTTGATATAAAAGAGATCGCCCCTCTGGCTCTGAAAGAGTAGTTTTTGCCTTCCCATCTCCCTTATTCTTTCTATAGAAAAAGGGTTACTAAGCGCATTTTGATTGGATTTTAGCGGATCTACTCCCCTTATCATACTCTTTATCTCCTCAGAATCCACTCTTATTATTTCTTTTATTTTTTGCGTCATATACACCCGCCATATAAAACATTTTGCATATTCTGACCAACCTTGGAAAGCACACAGAAAAAGAAAATCCAGGCGTGCTTCTTTAGCCTATAAATATGCTCAACCATACGAGCAAGGAGAACAAGAGCGAGAAGATAGAAGCATCATATCTAACATGTATCGGAAAATCTGTCATTGCACTCTTTTCCAGTTGCATGGTTTCACGATGCTTA
>CAZOFK010000091.1:0-2911 GCA_964579185.1 Microcaldota archaeon | reverse complement strand
TGCTAACACCTGAGAGGAAGCCCATGCCGTTTACGAGTGGGAGGATATCAGGCAAGAGGACAATAAAAGAATGCTTTGCAAACTTACGTGTCAAAAGTGCTGCCTACCAGCAATGGTGCAGAGAGGGGTATCAGCGTGCGCTCTCATATAATCTCAAAATCCACCACTATCTCTATCCTGCTAGGCGAGTAGGGCCTGACCTGCCGCATGCCTATAAGCCTGAAGCACCTCCCTTGCCTCTCCACGCTTTTCCTCAGACTTGCTGCAGCCTTTTCAGCGCCTCCTCTTTCGCAGAAGGTGTAGTAATGCACAACGCAGCCTTTCCTTGCCATAAGAAGGGCCTCATCTACAAACGCCCCTGAATCCTTCGGGAGCGGCATCACTATCCTGTCGGCAAAACCCCTGTAATCCGGAGCTATGTCCCTGACATCACCAAGCCTTGCCACCACGTTGGAAACGCGATTGGCCTTTATATTCTGGAGCATATATGCATAGGCATTCCTGTTAAGCTCTATAGCAACTACAGCTGCGCTCTTCCTGCACTTCGCCATCTCTATGGCGAAGGGCCCCACCCCTGCGAACATCACCACTACATGTTCGCCTTCGCTCACAAGCCCGCTTATCCTCTTCCTCTCGTATGCAAGCCTCGGAGAAAAGAAAACCCTTTTCAGGTCGAACGTGAATGAGCAGCCGTTCTCATTGTATCTCGCAACGTAGTCCCTTCTTCCTGCAGTGCATACATACCTTCTCACGCGGTATATTCCTTCGACACCGCCGCCCTTCCGCAGCACAGTCCTGACATTCTTATGCGTTTCCAATATATGCCTAGCAAGGGCCCTTACGCTGCCGGGCTCCGCGTCTATCACAGCTATGTTCCCGAGGATATCATAGCCTGCGCGTTTTCCCTTTTCCAAATCGGCAGAAGCAGGAGTGCCGCTGCTGAATCTCACATCGGACTGAGCCCCGCCTCTCCTGACTATTGTGCTCTTCTCAGCGTAAGTAGGGCTGCGCAGTATAGGAAAATATATAAATGAATTCCTCCTAATTATCCTATATCTTTTGTCCAGCAGTTTGCGCTCCTTAAGGTATTTCCTTATCGCTTCAGCGCCTGCATGGCCTGTCCTGATACCTAACATAATAATATTGATAAGGCAAAAAATAAAAAGAGGCAACAACGAACGGTGTGGATGTGTATCTCATAGTAAGGGTAACCTCAAGCCAGGAGAAAATAACGGCAGACATACTCGAGAACAAGGTCATCAAGACTACTATGCCTGTCTACTCAATAGTGCTTCCTGCAGGCATGCGCGGTTATCTTATAGTGGAGGCAGAGAGCGAGAATGTGTGCAGGGAGCTCATAGCCAACGAGCCACATGTGAAGGGCATGCTTCCTAATTCCCTCAGCAACGAAGAGCTTGAGAAGATGCTTACTGTAAGGCATCTTGTCCAGGAAATAGGCATAAACGACACAATAGAGTTCCTTGCGGGCCCGTTCAAGGGCTATAAGGCCAGGGTAAAGAAGGTTGACAGGCAGAAGGATGAGATAACAGTAGAGCTTATGGACGTTGCAGTGCCTATACCTGTAACTACAAAGTCAAACATAGCAAAGATAATAAGCAAGGCAGAGGCTGTATGATATGCCTGAGATTACAATAAGCGGTCTTATAGAAGGTGGCAAGGCGACGAGCGGTCCCCCGTTCGGCCCTGCACTTGGCCCTCTGGGGGTCAATGTCGCTTCCATAATAGCTGAGATAAACGAGAAAACAAAGGTGTACGAGGGGCTTAAGATACCGGTGAAAGTTCTTGTAGAGCCCTCAAGCAAGAGCCACAGGATAGAGATAGGCGCGCCTCCCACAAGCGCTCTTATACTCAGGGAGCTTGGTCTGCAGCGGGGCGCGAAGGCGAAGGACGAGGTAATAGGCAACATAACGCTGGAGCAGGTCAAGAAGGTGGCAGATTCAAAGAAGCTTCAGCTTTACGGAAGTACCCTAAGCGAGAGGGTCAAGCAGGTGCTGGGGACGTGCAAGAGCATGAACATAACATGCGAGCAGCAAAGCGCTGTAGACATAATAAACAGAATAAACAGCGGAGAGATCAAGCTCTGAATAGGTATACTTTCATGGCATATGCTACTGAGAGGGGACAAAGCAGCAGCATGCGCTCCAGAGCAGGCAGAAAAGGAGCAAGCCTTGATGGCGTCTACTCAAAACTCAGGGCGAGGTTCGGCTTCCTCAACTGGTGGCCCGGCGAGACGCCAGACGAGATACTCATAGGCGCTGTTCTAACGCAGAACACAGCATGGAAGAATGTGGAGAAGGCCATACTAAATCTTAGAAAGGCAGGCCTGCTCACTGTAGCCGGGATAGCGCAGGCCGAATCAAAGAGCATAGAGATGCTGATAAAGCCAAGCGGCTTCTACAGGCAGAAGGCAGTAAGGCTCAAATCAATATGCGCACACATACAGGGCAGAGGCGGTCTTAAGGCCTTTTTCTCCACAGAAACAAGTGAGCTGAGGCAAGAGCTCCTAGGGCTGAAAGGCATAGGCTGTGAAACTGCAGACTCTATACTCCTTTACGCGGCAGACAGGAATGTCTTCGTTATAGATGCGTATACAAAAAGGGTAATGTCCAGGGTATACGGCATAGACGAAGGCACTGAATATGCTGCCATGCAGAGGCGCATAACAGAGGGCATACCTCACAGCCTGGCCTTATACAAAGACTTCCATGCCCAGTTTGTAGAGCTGGCCAAGCGTCACTGCAGGAAGATACCAAGATGCCAGAACTGCCCACTGCAGCATGTCTGCCTCTATGGCAGGCACTCTACAGCCAAGCGGGTATAGTACGCTGTGACATCCCCACCGCTAAAGCGTATGGGCTTCCCCCTTATTATAAGGGATTAGTTCTCGATT
>CAZOFK010000090.1:0-2949 GCA_964579185.1 Microcaldota archaeon | reverse complement strand
TCTGCAAATGCGCGGCGGGGTAGCTCAGCCTGGTTAGAGCGCTAGACTCATATGCGCAGCGTTATGAGTGATGAGCCTTCTGGCGATGATTGCTAAGAAATCTAGAGGTCGCGTGTCCAAATCTCGCCCCCGCCACCTGCTGGTTGAAGCCCAGGCTATTTCGTCTTTTGTGTAAGCCCCAACCGACGCTTTAAATAGGTACTTTTGCTGGTATCTGCAAGGCGTTCCGCATGGAAGATGCAACAATAAATGTGCCTGAGGCAAGAACTGTGTTGAGAGGCCAGGAAACCAGGAGCAGGGAGGAGCTCAGAATAAAGGGCATTGCCTTTGCCCTTGGATCGTATGCTATTGCCTCCGAGGAAAAGGCAAGGACAATACCAGGCGTGGATCCTGCCGCTGAGGCTGAAAAGCTCATCAAGGGCCTTCATATAAATGCGACGTCTGTAGCCGCTGAAAACGAGGACACTATAACCGTCGCTGCAAGGGCTGTGCTTAATCTCGTGCACATGCATGGGATTGATCCAACAACAATAGACACCCTCGTTCTGGCTACGGAGACGCCAAACGATATCTCGAAGAACAATGCCATAGAGGTCATAAGAATGCTAAACGAGCTCGGCTATGGATTCAATCCCAAGATTGTACAACATGTGCAGTCTGCATGCACCTCGGGAGTCACTGCGCTTGCGTCTATGGCGATGAACGGCATGAACGGCAGGGCGCTGATTGTCACCACAGACGACGCAAAATACAGATATGGCACTCCTGCAGACGGAACTGGCGGCTTCGGGGCAACCGCAACGCTAGTTGAAAAGAGCGAAAATGGGGGAGGGTTCCGCGTGCATGCTGAAATAGGGCATGACAGGGCGGATGTCGACGACTTCACAAAAAGGGTAGAAGAGGTTATAGACGAACTTTCTGGACTGGCGCTTGTAAACAAATACCCTGCGGTGTACGGTAAATACTCCGAATACGAATACATGCTGAGGGTGTACAGGTCAATCAGAGAAGCAGTGGGAGCAAATAGGGCAGGAGGAATAGAAGGCGGCAGCTTCCTTGACAACTATACTATAATCTCGCACATACCTTTCCCGTCGATGCCTGAAAAGGCGGCAGCGTATCTGGTCAGGCACATGATGCGCGTCAGTGAAGAATTAAGAAAAGATGTATACGCTGACAAGGCGATGGGAGGCGTAGCAGAGCAGTTTCTTGACGGGTTCAAAGACCTGGAAATGCAGTTTGACTTCGTCTCAAGGTTTGCAGGGCTTTATTACAAGCTTGATCTGATAAGGGAGGGCAGGGACAGGCTCAAGCTGAGCAAAATCGCCGTTCTTGATGAAGCCCGCAAAGACATAGAGTATGCGCTTGTCAACGAGAGGCTTGCAAAAGCAGGTTCAAGGCTTATGCGGCTGTTTGTTGACGAAAACGGGCTGCGCGCGAGGGCAAGCAGGAAGGTTGAAAAGACTAGCACAAGCATACAGCGAATATTCGAAGAGCAAAACAGCAAAGACCTAAAGAGGCTGGAGGTGCATTTTGCGAGGGAGAGTGCCATGGTTGCGGAGAGCATGCGCGGCACGCTGAAGAGCATAGAGAATGACTTCCCGCTTAGCGAAGATTGGAAGGGCATACTTTCGCGCCTTGACGCCTCGCTTTCAGGCTTTGGTAAGAACGGCGCCAGCAATACTGTTGATGCATTCCTTGATGCATTCGGCGAAGGGATCTCCGAGATAGACAGGTTCATGGATGCTGATAGCATGTATGTAAGGCAGTTGAGGAAAACAGCCGCATTCAAGAGGATATTGGAAGAGCTGCACATAGATGAGGCTGTTGAGATCTCGAAGGAAACGGGCAACCTCTACACCGGTTCTGTGTTCGAAGGCCTCATCAGTTTTGTGCGTAACGCTTACAATGCCACAGAAGCAGTCATGGCAGGCAATGCCACAGAGAAGCAGAAGAAGCTTGTGAACGATCTAAGTCGGAAGAAAATACTCTTCGTGGGCTTCGGAAGCGGGGATGAGAGCTACAGCGTAGTCCTTACTGCAGAAGCCATCCGGGAGATTGGGGCAGCAGTATCGGAGAATGTGGAGTACGAACTTGCAAGGCGCAAATTCATAAAGAAAGAGGAATACGAAAGGCTGAGAAATGGCGAAGGCGCACCAAGCAGCAACGGCAGGCTCATGCGCTACAAGGGCTTTACGAATGCCGTGCAGATAAAGGAAGATCTCAGAAAAGAACTGCAAGAGGCATACAGAAAAGAAAGCAGAGAGTCAGAAGCAGCGAAGGCAAAGTTGCATGCCTGAGCTGCGCGCATTGCTGCAATTGCGCGTTTTTGGTATTTCAATAGTATGGTTTTGGAAAGATTTATATATGAAAATCGCATAAAAGGAATTAGGTGGGGAATGTGGAGAAATCCGCAGAGGGGGAAGAGTATGGGGAAGGCAGAAGCATAGGGGACTGCAGTGAGCGCGACATGGAGAGTATCTTCAGGCAGAAAAAGAGAATGGGCTTCAGCGAGAAGGCGCAGGAGCTCTCAGAAGCGATACTTCCGATGCTGGTGCTGCTGAAGGGCTAAGCGCCTGCATGGCGCAGCAGCTAGCCAATCCTATTCCTTTTGTTGCATCGCAGCAAAACCTGAACGGCTCTAACCAGATCAGCAAAATCACAGGCATATCCGAACAGGCATACGGGATTGTACCAGGGGGATATTTCTGAGCGTTGAAGAGATTGAGAGTCAAGAATGGAGCCTTCCCTTCGGCCCGTCGAACTTCCACAAAAAATTTAAATATGAGAAAGCAGAATAGCAATATACGGTGGGGAGGGAATTGAATTGCACAACAGCGCCTGCTATGCCTCACCTGATTCAGCTGCGGCAAAAAAGGGCTGATGCGGTGTGCATAGCAGGAAAGAACAGCAAGCTTATTTTAATTTATATGTGTGACACTTAACTAA
>CAZOFK010000089.1:0-2984 GCA_964579185.1 Microcaldota archaeon | reverse complement strand
CGCTTTCATCCCACCCATAAATGATGTGGGGTTTCTCGCTATGGATTGCTAAAGTGACGCATATTATCAGGCTTTCTCTTGTGCTGACTGCATAAGCCTCTTCTCAAGCCTTGCATATCTCTTTATCATGTCTTTTGCCCCTTTCTTTATACCTTCACCGTCCCTTGCAAGCCTTGCCGCGCCTGTCTCTATCGCTGCAGCTGCAACAGCCGCAGCCACATTAGGGACTATCCTCAGTGCCGCGCCCCTCTCTGTGATGTTAGGGAGCACGCGCTCTGTACTGAGACCCTTCCCTGTGCTTCTCGAAAGCGCAACTGCCGCAGCGTAGAGCATCTTGCTGTTTATGCTCTTCGCCCTTATGTCAAGTGCGCCTCTGAGTACCCCGGGAAAAGAGAGAAGGTTATTCACCTGGTTGGGCGTATCGCTCCTGCCTGTAGCGGCTATGAATGCTCCAGCCTCTTTTGCCTCTTCGTAGCTTATCTCAGGCAGTGGATTGCTAAGAGCAAAGAGTATCGGCTTCTCAGACATCTTTGCGATAATGTCCTTCCCGAACCTGCCTGTGCCTGAGACGCCTATCAGTATGTCTGCATTGACAACAGCCTCATCCAGCGAGCCGCTCTTCCTTTCAGGGTTCGTCATGCCCGCTATCTTTTCCTTGTATTCGTTCATGTGCTCCTTCCTGTCTGAGCTTATAAGGCCTGCACGGTCAAGCACATAGACATTTCTGAATCCGGAGAAGTGTAGTATTTCTACTATGCCGTAGCCTGCAGAGCCTGCACCGTCTATGATTATCTTTGAGCCTTTTCCCTTTCCTGCTAGCTTTAAGGAATTGAGAAGCGCTGCAAGCACAACCACCGAGGTGCCTTGCCTGTCGTCATGGAATACAGGTATGTCTATGGCGCCAGTTAACCTGTCAAGGATCCTGAAGCATTTTGGGGATTCTATGTCTTCTATGTTTACTGCTCCGAATGTAGGTGTTATGTGCCTGATAAAGTTTTGTATCTCGTTCTCATCTGTCGTGCCTATGCAGAGCGGTACAGCATCTATGCCTCCGAATTTCTTGAAGAGTATGGCCTTGCCCTCCATCACAGGCATGCCTGCCTCTGCCCCTATGTTCCCGAGCCCAAGAATCCTTGTGCCGTCAGAGACTATGGCCACTGAGTTTGACTTGTCAGTATAGCTGTAAACAAGCTCCTTTTCCTTCTTTATTGCTTCAGAGACGTATGCTACGCCAGGCGTGTAATAGGTAGACATGTCTTCTATAGTGAGCAACGGGACCTTGGATACTATCTCAACCTTTCCCTTTGCGCTTTTGTGCGCTTTCAGAACCTCTTCCTCTTTTACCATAAGATCACTAATGCTTCTGCTTCTGCTTTTTGCCTTTTCTGTACTTTCTGACAGGCTTCATCAGTTTATACAGGAGCCCTGCAAAGACAGCTGCGAAGAGTGCAGAGAGCGCAGCGGAGATATAGCGGTAGTAGCCTATGGCAGTGTAAGCGCTATATGCCGAGTATGTGGCCTTGTTTGCATAGAATATAGCGCTTGATGGTGAATCCTTGTATATGAGCCTGGCCTTTGAGAGGTATGCATACGAAGCCGTGAGATTAGGGTAGAAGATGAGATAGCTGCTCTGGTTTATGCCGTTCACGTAGAGCGTTGCGTTGCTTATGATTGCGTTTGCCTCCTCTACAGTATAGTAAGGGGCATGCACCTCAGCTGCATGCACCGCGATGACCGTAAGTGAGAGGCATAGCAGCGCCGTAATGATGGCTGCGCTACGCATGGGCTCCCCTCAGAGGTTTACGTCCACGCCCAACTCCTGCTTAAGCTCGCGGTACCTGTTTCTTATTGTAACCTCTGTCACGCCTGCTACATCAGCAACTTCCTTCTGGGTTCTTCTCTCGCCAACCAGGGCGCCTGCTATGTAAACGGCCGCAGCCGAGACTCCGGTAGGGCTCCTGCCGCTTATAAGGCCTTTCTTCATTGCCTGCTTGAGCAGTTGCAATGCCTTCTCCTGGGCTTCGCCGCTAAGCTTGAGCGCTGCCACGTACCTAGGCACATAGCTTGAAGGATCGGTAAGCGGTATCTTCAGGTTGAGTTCGTGCGCTATTATCCTGTATGTTCTACCTATCTCTTTCTTAGATACGTTTGATATCTGCGAGATCTCATCCAGGGTTCTTGGCATGCCTGCGCTCCTGCATGTCGCATACAGCGCAGCATTGACAACAGTCTCTATGGGCCTTCCCCGTATAAGGTTGTTCTTTACGCACTGCCTGTACAAGAGTGCAGTCTGCTCCCTTATGTTATCAGGAAGACCGAGATAGCTTGCCACCCTGTTGAGCTCTGGGAGTGCGACAAGATAGTTCCTCTCGCTTGAGCTTGCTATGCTGGCTCTCTTATGCCATTTCCTCATCCTGTATAGCTGCGCCTGTCTCTTTGAGGAGAGCCTTGTTCCCCTTATGTCCTTGTTATACATATCTATCTCTGTGACCAGGCCCTTGTTTGGCTTCATGTATTTTATAGGGGCACCTGTTCTTGCCCTTGCGTTCCTCTGGTCTGAATCGAAGGCGCGCCATTCCGGACCCTCGTCTGTGACATTCTCCTCTATAACAAGTCCGCAGTTATTGCAGATATATTCCCCGCGCTCATTATCGAAGATTATATCCATGCTTCCGCAGCTCGGGCACTTCTTTATTTCTGATCCCTTGCGAAGGCTCACATCCTTCTCTGCTGTCCCAGGGGCAGGGTGCACATGTCCTGTGTTTTGTGTACTTTGAGGAGCTACAACTTCTGATTTCTTCCCGCTTCCCTTAACGCCTCTTTTTTCAAGCCTTTTCGTTTTATCCATTTCTATCACGCAGCGTTTTAAATGTGAGAGCTTCGCCATGTATAAAAACATTTTTAAATCTTTCTAAAATCAGCAATAGTATAATGCATAGTAAGATATTTAAATCTTTCTGTGAACTGCTTCAGAAATTAAGAGA
>CAZOFK010000088.1:0-3061 GCA_964579185.1 Microcaldota archaeon | reverse complement strand
TTGCTAACCTCTGAAAAGAGAGCGTCTTAAGACAAACTCGACTTTTTTTACATGGCAGCTACGGCGCAGAAATTGTATTTGACGATGTAGTATTGTAAAGTATTCTGAAGATTTTAGTGTCATAATTGGCATACTCGAGTTTGAGCGACGCTCTGCTGTTGTTCCATGCGCATGAGCTGTAACCGCAGAGGTAAAGGAATTTGAAAAGGTTGCTGCTTGCTATGTCTGTCTGAAACACGAATGCGCCTGTTATGTTTGTGGGGGTGCTGCTGCTAGGCTGTTTTGAGTACATAATGAGTATAGTTTCGCCGTTGGTTTTGTTATAAGCAGTCTGCCTGACAAGATCATATGTGCCGTTTTCGCTGTTATAGAAAAGTACGTATGAGAAAGGCGAGATGCCTCGCTGTGAAACCAGGTAGCTGTTTATGCTGCCGTTGGTGCCTATGGCAAGGATCGCAGATATGCCTACGAACGTATCTGTAAGGTTGAAGATGTTCTCGTTGCTGCCCACATGCTCTGCCAGCCTGTTGAACTGCACATAGGCATAGCTGTTCTTCAGCGTGTTGTTAAGTCCTGCCTCTACGAAAATTCCGTCGGTCTCGCCAAGCCAGACATACCGCACAAGCAGGTAATCGGGCCTGCCGCTCATATTGCCGGTAAGGAAGGCGGGGTCAGCACTCGTATTTAAGACCCAGTTCGCGAAGGCGTCGCCCTTCTGCGCGTTCTGCGAGCCTACGCTGTCTGTAACGCTTGTCCTGTTAGCAACGCCTTCGACAACGCTGCCGTCGGGCCATAGCGTAAGGACAACGCTGTTAGGCGCTGTGTTGTTCTTCATCCACGCAAGCGCCTGAAGAAGGCCGCTGTTTATAGAGTCGGCAGGCTGCAGGTTCATTCCGAATACTAAGTCATAGTTCAGGAGCCCTGCCATGAAGATGAGTATGGCTATGCTGCCTACTGCTAGCACAAGCTTCCTCGAGAGCCTTCCTCTCCATGCAGTCTTCGCCATTAGGAAGATCCAGTATATGGTATACGCGCTGAAGATGGCTAGAGGCACAGAAACAAGGGAATTAAACCTTATGGCGTTTATCTGCAGGTATGCTGTAGTAGCCATATATGCTATCATGACAAGCAGGCCCTCGCTTACATCAAACCTGAGCCTTGCATTGCCGTTAAGCCAGCCCCTCCCTGTGTCATAAGCCCTCATAAATAGGTATGGGATAAAGCCAAGCAGCACAAGGAGCCATGCCAGAATACCGGAGTGCAGGAAGGGCATCGAGGCTATAAATATGGACATGGGTGTTGTGAAGAGGGCTATGCCGAAGCTTGCGAAGAGGAAGCCGTACGTAGGCTTTGTGAGCTCCTGTATAGTTGCAGAAAAGCCGCTCGTTACAGCGAAGCCGTTACCTACGAAGACCTCATACACAAGCGAGGGTATGAAGAGCCAGAGCAGTACTGCGGCGAGTATTGCGAAGGCTGCAAAGAGTGCAAACCTGCTCCACGCTGTGCCTATATATCTTTTATACCTCTGCTGGTTCCTGCTCAGGTAGAATGCTATAGCCCAGCCAAGGGCAAGCATGGCATAAAGCCCAAGGAAGTGTGAGCCTACAAGCAACTGCGCGCCTGTGATCTGGCCTGTGATCCTGTAAAGATTCACCATCGCAAACCAGACGAGAAGCGCGCCAAGTATATAGAGAGAGCTGCGCAGCTCCTCCTGCCTCTCAAATATGAACATCGCAGCAGTCACAAGTATAAAAGAGAGCATATAGACTATGGTGGCGAACGGCGCTCCGTTCCAAACAAAGTTGCCTACGCTAAGCATGATACCTGAAAGCAGCATGAATAGTATCCTCTTCCTTTCTGACTGGCCTTTTCTATAGACCTCGAGGAAGAAGATGAGCGATAATATAAGGAAGACGGCAACGAAGCCGTCGCCCCTGTAGATGAGTGCGCTTGTCCTTGCAGCATCGCCCATGCTAAAAGCAACGAGGGCTATGACAAGAGCGCCGAAGAGCCTGTCCTTGCTCATGAACCTAGAGAGGTAATATGCGCCTAAGATATCGAAAATCGCAAAGAGAACGGGTATGAAGCGCATCACAGTGTAATAGCTGACTCCAAAGAATCTTAGGAAAAAATAAGGGAAAAGGGTAACCCAGTAGAGACCACGCGGCTCGGTTATGGCCGCAGGCACGGGCCAGCCTGATATGCTCAGTTTGCCCGGTATAAAGAAGTTGTGAGCTACGGCCGCCCTTATTACCGAATAATGATAGAAGCCGTCAGGCTCATAGAAGCCCGTGTATTTGAGCATGGGTATTCTCAGGTATATGCCTATGGAGAGTGCAGCTATTACCGCTATTGCAAAGAGCAGCGTTCCCAACATGGGTCTCTCTAAGCGCTTCTCCTTCCTCTCTAACTCATCTACTTTCTTCTCCTCTTTTTCAAGCCTTTCCCTCAGGTCTGCCTCTTTCCTGAGCTCAGCCTCTTCCCTATCAAGCAGTGCCCTCTTCTCCCTGATGCGCTCCAGCTCTGTATCATCCACTGCAATCACATATTTCTGCATACATCTCAAACAATGCATAAATATCTTTGCATCTACTGCCAGAGAAAGGCCTTTTGCTTATAGCCTGATAATATGCTGAAGTCCGCAAACTCCTATCCTTCAGACCGACATAGTTGATTTCTCCTCCTTGCACCTAACACCGCAACAAATCAGATAATGTTGCGGTGTGATATACAATAGGTGCAAACACGGAAATAGCAATAGACCTTGGGAAATGGCAGAGCTACGTCGTAATGGAAGATAATGGGAAACTAGTAAAAGAGGGATATGTAGAAACTACGAAAGAGGGGTTTTTTACATTCTTCTGCAAGGTGAGCAATACGAAGATAATAGTGGAGGCGAGCAGTACTGTAAATAGGATAGCAGATATGTTTGAAGGCTATGACCTTACACTCACCATCCGCAAAGGTTAAACTGATTGCACAATCAGGATATATGATTTACAAAACCCCAATGACTCTGGCCTTTTGTGGTTTGAGTATTAGGTCGGAGAAATCAACATAG
>CAZOFK010000087.1:0-3143 GCA_964579185.1 Microcaldota archaeon | reverse complement strand
GTCATTGCACTCTTTTCCAGTTGCATGGTTTCACGATGCTTACAGTATACTTCAGCAATATGAGGTTTACATAACAACACATATTTAAATCTTTTCTCTTGATTCTGAAGCATCTCTGTCCCAGAATACGATTGATGAATATCGTCAAACAGGAAACAGGGATCTTTGACCCCTGCTCTATAAGGTACATCCACCTCTTCTTTTCTGTATTTTGACCGATATTCGATGATTCGTGCCTTTAGTGTTGCCATAGGGCATAAGCCTGCTTATTCCATATGCGAAGATATATGAAAATGCGCTGTCAAATAGCATAGGTGTTTATACATCTGTGTGGCTTCTAGAAACGTTATATGGTGTACATATGCTTCTGCTGCCTCTTATCATCGCGATACCACTATTCTCAGTGATAGCCCTCTTTTTACTTGACAGTGAGAAGAGCCACATAGTGGCAAAGATATCATCGGTGCTTGTTCTTGCTGCTGTCTTTGCTGCAGTATACGAAGGCACAGGCTCGTTTAGCGTACCGTACCTCGCATCTGCAGGGATAAATCTGCATCTTGAGATCAATTCATTCAATTCCATACTTATGATAATGGCTGCGATTGTGTATTTAGCAGCTGCGTTTGTAGGTGATTACTTCATTAAGGAAAACAAACAGATGTACTGCCTCCTTTTCCTTCTCGCCGAAGCATCTTCGCTTGGTGTTTTCCTCGCTTATAATCTCTTCATGCTTTACGTTTTCTGGGAGGTAAGCGAGATAATGATGTTTTTCTTCATCTTCGTGTATGGCGGGAGCGGCAGAAGATATGCCGCATTCAAGTTTATCATTTATTCCCTTGTCTCTAGCCTGCTTCTCCTTATAGGCATAATGCTTATATATGCCAATGTAAATCCGCATACGTTCGACATTACTTCTATAGTTCAACATGCACAGAGCATACCCAACGGCATACAGTTAGGAATCATTGTGCTGCTGCTTGTTTCGTTTATGATAAAAATGCCGCTCTTTCCCTTCCATAGCTGGCTTCCTGATGCCCATACAGAAGCACCTACTACGGGCAGTATGATACTTGCAGGGGTGTTGCTCAAATTCGGAGGATATGGGCTTTTCCTGCTTTTGATGATGCTTCCCGTAGCGCGGCATTATGCGCTTTACATAATGGCGTTTGCCGCATTCTCCGCGGTATATTCGTCACTTGCTGCACTTAAGCAGTCTAACATCAAGAGAGCCATAGCTTATACGAGCATAACTGACATGGGGATAATTGCAGTAGGCCTTGCCTCTTATAATATGCTCGGGAGTGAGGGCGGCTTTTATGGCATGCTTAGCCATGGGATAGCCATCTCGCTGCTTTTTCTGATAGCAGGTACATTGAATGAGACATACAATACATTAGACATGGGGAGAATAAAGGGCGTCATTTCTGATTTTCCAGAGATAACATATCTCTTTATAATAGGCGCCCTTGCGGCTATAGGCATACCGCTCACCTCAGGCTTCATCGCAGATATACTCATATTCATAGGGTCATTCAGGACATTTGGTTTACTTGGGCTGATTCCAGTATTCGGAATACTGCTTATAGGGGGCATGCTGCTTTGGATTATAGAGAAGGTCTTTATAAGCAGAAAGGAGACGGAGCCTTACTCAGAGCCTGACAGATCAGTTATTTATACTGGATTCGTACTCCTCTTTTTTAGCATACTTTTTGGGATAGTGCCATTTGTGCTTCTGGGCCTAGGCTGATTGAATGGGGGAAGGCGAGGCTGAGAGGGTTCAGGATACTTCAAAAAGGATAGATAGTATAGTGGAGGAATATGGGGGTATGATAAGCAGGGAAGCCGCGGAGAAGCTGAGTGGCACAAAGATGCAGCATCGTATACATGCCGTGAAGGAGATAAACGATTTTGTTTATGAAGAAGGCAGCGTTGTGGATCTGGAGGGTCCTATCTATAGGATATTCAATCCGTACGTCTTCGAAAAGGAAGGGAAAAAGAGGCAGATAAGGAAGATTGTTGTTGGCGATACAGAATCTAGCATAACAATAACAGTATGGGACAGAGCTTCTGAGATGATAGACAGGCTGGTTTTGGAGAGGGGAGACAAGGTACGCTGCTACAATCTTGTTGTGACAAGAGATGTTAAAGACATCTGTCTCAGGAGCCGCGGCAATACATATCTGGTTAAGGTTGCAGCGGCCTCTTCTAAGGCACTCAGCTTTGAGGCACTTATGCCCGGGAAAAAGGATATAGATATAATAGGCAAGGTTGTCTCGGTAGATCCCATAAGATATTTTACAGACCTTAGCAGAAGGCGTACAGCTGTTTCAAGTTGCATGCTGAGTGACGGCCACAGACTGCTAAAAGCTATGCTGTGGAGGTCTTCAAGTGCCTTCGCTGCTGATATGCACCCTGGTGATTATATCAAGATAGAGTTTGCAAGCACCAAGAACGCAGGTAATAGCATTGAGATAAGTGCGGGAGATTCAGCAAGGATACTGATAAGCAGTGCGCTGAGACCGAGAGTGAAGGCTCACTGACTTCCTGTACATATGATAGAAAAAGATATAGGAGTTATAGGCTAATGTATCTACGCTGGATATAAGTGGCATGCGCATTCTGCATGTAAGGATGGGATAATGGATGACGAGGACTTCGAGAGGCTTCTGAAAATATGCCGCCTCAGGCTTTCGGAGGCGGATAAGCCGCAGATAAAGAAGGACATAGAAGAGGTCCTCGAATATTTCAATGTCCTTGACGATGTAGGTATGGAGGGAGAGATGGCTTATCAGCCCGTATCTATTGAGGGAAGAATGCGTGAAGATAGTGTTGAAGACTTCAGAAATATACGGGGCATGCTGAAGAATACTAAAACGTATAGGTTCTATGTTGTGGGGCCCAAGATATGAGTGGTATTAGTGAGTTTAACGCAAGGGAGAAGCCTGAAGGTTATTATGAGAAGCTCGTTGAGGAACTCAAAGGCCTTAATGCTAGGCTTAATGCCTTCATCAATATTAACGAAAAATGGAATGCAGGCATGCCATTCAGCGTCAAGGATAATATCTGTGTGGAGGGCTTTGAAACCACTGCCTCTTCGAACGTGCTTAAGGGATATATGCCTCCGTTCAATGCCACGCCTGTTG
>CAZOFK010000086.1:0-3185 GCA_964579185.1 Microcaldota archaeon | reverse complement strand
TATGGATTGCTAAAGTAAGAGTATATATTCCTTTTCATACCTAATCAATGATCGAAGCATGAGCAATGCTCTCAATGCAGGCCAGAAATGCATGCCTATAAGCCTATAGCTAAGCAAGTATAGTATTTGCGTGCCATTACACTATGTTCATAATATCGTCATAGCAGTTGGTGTTTTATGGGAAGCATACCTAGAAAATGGAAGAAGAAGGGAAGAATGCGCTGGAAATGGGTAAAGAAGAGGAGAAAGAGGATAAAGAGAGCCCAAAAGAGAAGGGTGGGCGAGCTGTAGCATAAGCTGGGCTTTCAATGAAGTATAAGGTCAAGGATATAAGAATGGCTGGCTACGGCATTAAGCAGCTCGAGTGGGCCGAGCAGCACATGCCCACGCTAATGAGCCTTAAGAAAGAGGCAGCAGCCAAGAAGCCGTTAAGGGGAGCCAGGATAGCAGCGCTGTTGCATGTTACAAAAGAAACAGGCGCGCTTGCCAGGGCGCTCAGAACAGCAGGCGCACAGGTAATGCTCGCTGCGTCTAACCCTCTCTCTACACAGGATGACATAGCTGCCGCTCTCGCCAAGGAAGGCATAAGCGTATTTGCATGGAAGGGGGAGCAAAGCAGCGATTACTACAAAGGCATCAGAGAGGTGCTCAAAAACAGACCGCAGATCATCATAGATGACGGAGCAGACCTACATGCGTTTGTGCATCAGAAATACAAAAAGCCCGGGATCATGGGAGGCACAGAAGAGACTACGACAGGGGTAAGCAGGCTCAAGGCCATGGAGAGGCGCGGGGTGCTCAGATATCCTGTAATAGCGGTGAACAATGCCCATACAAAATACCTATTCGACAATAGGTACGGTACAGGGCAGAGCACTGCCGATGGTATTCTGCGCGCAACAAACATCTTAGTCGCAGGTATGCATGTAGTCATTGCAGGATACGGGTGGGTGGGCCGAGGTATAGCTATGCGGATGCATGGCCTAGGCGCAAAGGTCATAATCACTGAGATAGACCCATATAAGGCATTAGAGGCAGTAATGGACGGCTTTGAGGTCATGCCGATGCTGAAAGCCGCAGCGCTTGGCGACCTGTTCATTACAGCCACAGGTGACAAGAATGTCATAACGCTGAGGCACATCAAAAGAATGAGGGGAGGAGCAATACTCTCAAACTCCGGCCATTTCGACGTTGAGATAAACGTCAAAGAGCTAGAGGGTGCCTCAATATCAAAGAGGACGCTTCGCAATAACCTTACAGAATACACGCTTAGCGGGGGCAAGAGGGTATACCTACTCTCCGAGGGCAGGCTTGTCAACCTTGCAGCAGCAGAAGGCCATCCGAGTGAGGTGATGGATCTTAGCTTCTCTAATCAATTCCTCTCAGCTGCCTTCCTATTCAAAAACAGGAACCTCGAGCCCCGCGTATATAATGTGTTTGAAGACATAGATACGCGCATAGCCAGAATCAAACTAAACGCAATGGGCGTGCATATAGACACGCTTACAAAGGAACAGCGGGAGTACATGGACTCTTGGAGCACAGGCACATAGCGCTATGCGCCCAGTGTACGTACCTGGTACCTGCCTCTCTTCTCTATTTCTTCAAGCCTTCTTAATACCCTCTCCTGTGTAGCAGAGCCGAGGTAGCCTGATATGAAATGCTTATATAAGCCGGGCTCCACCGCCCTTTTCATGAGAAGAAGGTCTATGGCTTTTTCCTCATTGTTGTTGCTTATGCCCGAAAGCCCGAAATCAATCACATATAGCCTCTCTCCGCAAAGCATGATGTTTGCAGTGGTGAAGTCTCCGTGGCTCACGTCAAGCATATGCAGACTTCTCAGCATTCTACCAGCTTTAAGCATATGCCCCTGTGTGAGCCTGACATCCCTAAGAAGGGCGCCATCCAACCTTTCCATATAAATTGAGAAGCGGCCCACAGCGAAGAGCCTCGGCACCATTATTCCTGCAGCATATGCCCTCTGCATTATCCGCGCCTCGTTTCTAGTGCGCAGCTTCCTGATCTCAACATCAAGCCCCGCTACTCTATAACCTTTGCGCTCCCTCCTCTTTATAACAACACACCTCCCAAAGATGCTGCCGGCATAGATCCTTGCTTCGGCGCCTTCGCCTATGAGCCTCGTGTAAACACCTACAAAAAAACCTCTACATCATCAATCCTGTACCTCTGCTTTACACTGCAGCTTCCTATATCTCTGGAAAAGCTGGCCTTGAGCATCTTCTCGGCTACGAATGCTATCATGGCGCCATTATCTGCATTAAATTCATCTGCAGCACGCCCGAATCCAACCCTATGTTCTTTTGCCACTCTGCCAAGCATCTCAGCAAGCCTGCTGTTCTGAGCGACGCCTCCGCATACCCCTATCGCTCTCCCCTTAGTAAGCATCAAAGCCCTCTCCGTCGCTTCGCACAGCATTGAAAACGCTGTTTCCTGCAGTGAGAAGCAGAGATCTTCCTGACTAACCTCATCCTTCAGTACCGATGCCTTTGTGAGGAGACCCGTAAAGGAAAAATCCATGCCCTTTACGCTGTATGGAAGCAGTATATACCTGCCTCCGCCTGCGCATTTTTCAACGCTCGAGCCCCACGCAGGCGTCAATCCTATATTCCTGGCGAAAGAGTCAAGCATGTTCCCTACTCCTATGTCAAGCGTCTCGCCTAATACGCTGTAATGTGGATAAGGCTTCTTCTCCAGTTTCAGTATCTGCGAATTGCCACCGCTCACATAAAGCATTACTGGATCCCTGAGCCCCGCTGCGTGCCTTGTTATCTCAACATGGGCCACGCAGTGGTTCACCGGAGCTATGCCTATTCCGAGCCTGTGTGCCACTGTCTTAGCATAGAGCTGTGCCACCTGGAGGCAGGGTCCGAGCCCAGGACCCATAGTGTAACCTACTCCTTCTATATCATCGAATCCTATATCTGCACTATCCAGGGCGCGCTCTATAACACTGCGCGCTCCCTCTATGTGGAAGCGGGCCACTTCGGCAGGTATCATGCCTTTGCTCCCTATCTTATACATGCTCTTCTCGTTAGCGAGTATTCTGCCATTGTTCACTATTCCTGCACCGAATGTATGCGCGCTGCTCTCAAGGCCCAATACGATCATGAAGCAATACTGTATTAAAAGTTCTTATATGTGTAAGTAGAATTCAGCCAGTGACA
>CAZOFK010000085.1:0-3193 GCA_964579185.1 Microcaldota archaeon | reverse complement strand
GCAGAGGAAGCCCACACTCTTTAGAGGTGGGGGATGTCACAATGCCAGATCTGCAGCAGAAGCTCAAGGAGCTAAAGGAAGAATATTCAAAGACAAGATACAACAAGGCTACAAACAAGCATCTTGGCATACTCCGCAAAAAGATAGCCAACATAAAAAAGGAGATGGAGTCAAGGAAGGGCGTGAAGGGTGTTGGCTTTGCTGTAAAGAAGACAGGCGATTCCACTGCTGTGCTTGTCGGTTTTCCGAATGCAGGCAAGTCGTCACTGCTCAGGCTCTTTACCAAAGCTGAGTCGAAGGTAGCAGGCTACGCCTTCACCACCCTTGATGTGATACCCGGCATGCTAGAATACAGAGGCGCAAAGGTCCAACTGCTTGATGTACCAGGGCTTATAGAAGGCGCACATATGGGCAGGGGCAGCGGGGCAAAGATAGCCAGCGTGATACGCGCTGCAGACATCCTCCTCTTTGTAGTAGACATAAACTATCCGGCGCAGCTTTACCAGCTAATAGAGGAGCTTTACGCCTTGGGCATCGACGCCAACGGCAGGCGCCCCTCAATAAAGATTGAGAAGAAGAGTTCAGGAGGCATAACCATAGAGGCGAACGGGCATTCGGTGCCTAGGAAGGCGGAGATAACAAAGCTCCTCTCAGAATTCAAAATATACAACGCCGATGTCATATTTTTCGAGAACGCAGACACGGAGAGCCTCGCAGAGGCCATGGACGGCAGCATAACATACATAGACTCAATGATCATACTCAACAAGATCGATACTGTAGATGCCGCCTATGCCGATGCCATAAAGAAGGAGCTTGAGTCTGCAACAGGCATGAAGGTGATACCGGTAAGCGCCTCAGAGGGCACAAACGCAGAGACAGCCAAAGAGTCAATATTCGAAGGGTTAAGGCTGATGCGCGTTTATCTAAAGCCAAAGGATGGCATGGTAGACACCGAGAGGCCGCTGATACTCAAAGACGGCAGCAGGGTTATTGATGCTGCCAGG
This sequence comes from Microcaldota archaeon, assembly GCA_964579185.1. GTDB lineage: Archaea > Micrarchaeota > Micrarchaeia > Micrarchaeales > CABMGC01 > JAJYIA01. Next base: position 2,186 of record CAZOFK010000085.1, on the reverse strand, counting down.
GCTCTTCATTCAAAAATAGCCAAAAGCACGAGGTATGCGTATCTCAGTGGGAGCCATGCCCGCTTCTCAAACCAGAAGGTCGGCAAGGAGCATTTGCTGCATGACGGAGACGTACTTACAATAATATACGATAAATCCTGAAGGGTCATCAGCGAAGTTACTTCCTAACTATGCAAAATAAAGTACCTCCTATATATTCCTATGCTCGTAAGAATATATAAATAACGCATAACATCAGTGCCTTGCCGCAATGAATAAATGGCCTATTTCGCCACGCTCCTAATTGTTTGGATTGAGGATATGGAATATACAGACCTTGTCTTAATGCAACAGGTAAGCCCTGAATTAGCAAAAAGGCTAGGATACAGGCGCATCCTTACCCAATCAGATATAGTGGTTACAAACACTCTGGGAAAGGCGGGTGCAAAGAGGTGCCTCTTCACAGGAAGCGAGAAGGGCAGGCTTGACCATGCCATAAGAGAGGGAAGCGTAATAGGCATACTCCTTGAAGACAACATAGAGGCAAAGAGCGTAATAGAGCATGCCGCCTCTGAGGAAAAGCCTCTCTTCCTCGCAGCTACGCATCTCACAAGCTCAGATACGCGCGAAAGGCTCAGGAATATATACAGGATGAGAAGGCTCTTCGCATTCGCAAGACATGCTCGGGCTAGGCTCGGGCTTATAACGCTCGCAGCAGACGCCTCTGAACTACTCTCATCCATGCAGATGCTTGAGATAGCAATGATGCTCGGCGCAGAGGAGCCTTACGCAAAAGCAATGCTCGAAGTGCTTGGTGGTAAAAATGATACTTAAACGCAAGCTGAGATATATACTGATAGAGGCATCAGACGATATCGAGATGGCCGCTGCTTCGGCAGCCGTCCTTAATGGCCTCCTGCGCTTTCTCGGAGAAAAGGCATATGCCGATGCCAACCCCAGGATCATAAGGCAGTATGGAAAAAGGCTCTTCTCAATGCGCGTCAACAGGAATACGGAGAAGAAAGCAGTATTGGGCTTGGCATTCGTGCGCACTTCAAGAGGCAGTGCAGGCTTTTATACGCTAAAGATATCAGGGACACTGCGCAAAATCGCAGAATATGCGGCAGCGTACTCCGCGCATGCGGATATGCCTAATCCGTGACCTCCTCCCACGAATCAATTCGTGGGCTTCCTCTGCGACAAACTGGTTGGAATCCATTAGTAGATTCACATCGCTATTCATATTTAAATGCCTTACAGCGGGATTATACCCTCATAAATGGTGTAGGTTTTACGCCCATATTGATAATTCATAGAGTCATTCCGCTTCTGAAAGCGCCAGACCGCTTTCAGGGAGCCAAAAAGAGGTATTTGCCAAGCAAAGAGCAAAGCATCCTGCATGGCTCACAAGGGCCCTCTGCCTCTTGGCGGCGAAGCTGCGGCACATGCTGTTTTCACAAAGGCAGGTCCTCTTCAGGCAGCGGCCCCCGGCCTGGCCGTAGCAGAATCACTTATGGCTTAAGCCTGTAGCTTCGGACAAAGATTAATATATCTTGTGCTCGCATAAGTCTATGTCCGCTAATTGTCGGTGACATTATGAATATAAGCGAATTAAAGGCAGGAGCATCAAATGTTGATGTAGAAGCAGTAGTCATTGAGAAGCAGGAACCAAGGGAAGTGCAGACGAAATACGGAAAAAGACTCAATGTAGCTAATGCTACGATAAAAGATGAGACAGGCAGCATAGCAATATCCTTGTGGGGCAATGACATAGAGAACGTCAATGTCGGTGACAAAGTAAGGATAACTAACGGCTTCGTGAACGAATTCAGGGGAACGCCGCAGCTTTCAACAGGCAAGTACGGCAAGATAGAGGTCATAGAACGCGGTTCAGGCGCGCCTGCCAGCAGCGAGGAAGAGATACCAGAAGAAGGCGAAAGCTCCTATACCGATGTCGGTGGGGAGAGCCCTGAAGAATAGCCATAGGCAGATGAATGCCGCAGTTGATTAATGACGTGCATTTCTCTATCCCTCAGCGTTCTTGCCAAACGCCTCTTTTCTGAAAGGCCCTGCAGGTCTTTTTTTGCCCCAGGTCAACCTCTACGGTGCAACATGTATCGCAAGTTGCGTCATTGAATCAGGAACATACTCCGCAACAAACTGGGTGGAATCCATTAGTTGCAGAGGAAGCCCACGCTCTTCAGAGG
>CAZOFK010000084.1:0-3267 GCA_964579185.1 Microcaldota archaeon | reverse complement strand
GGGGTGGGCCTATGTATACCAGTAACAAGAAACCACACATGCTAAATGCTAGGGGAGTTTCTGCGGTACGCAAGGCAGGCAGAAGCAGGATAGGTGACACTAGCAAAGCCAAGCTCATAAATAGGATTAGCACAGGTATAAAAGATCTGAATGAGATGTTATACGGAGGCATACCAGAAGGCGACCAGATACTTATATCGGGAAATGCAGGCTCAGGGAAAACCCTTCTTACCTTCGAGATACTTTACAGCAATGCAAAGAAGGGCATACCGGTTACGTATGTTCTGCTCGACGTCCCAAAGGTCAATCTGCTCAGAAACGTGGAGTCTGCATTCTTCAACCTAACTGACATAGATGAATTAATTGCAAAAAACACATTCTCAGTAGTGAATGAAGCGCCGCACGGAGCCATAGAAACATCAGAGGTAAAGCAGGCATTCATAGGTCAGATACTTAAGGCCGTAGAGCAGAACAAGTCCAGGATAATAGCGATAGACTCGCTGAATACTATACGCGCATCTATGCCTGATGACATGGCTTTCACAAGGTTCGTCTCTTCGCTAGCCGAAGAGCTGCGCAGCCGCGGCATAACCGGCATAATGACTGCAGAAACCCCAACAGAAGCGCAACTGATAGAGCCTCTAGGGCTCTACGGGACATTCATGATAGATGGCATAATAGAGATAAGTGGCCCTGCAGCTAAGAAGGAGGGGAGCGCATACCACTTCATGAGGATAGTAAAGATGCGCGAGTCTAACCACGTGACAGAGCCGCTTCTCTTTGAAATCACAGGAAGCGGGTTCCTACGGAAAGGAGCCAAACGCTAGCTCAGGACCTCACTATAAAATCTTCAAGGTCCTCCTCGAGCTTCTCCTTCCTCTTCCTATGCTCTCCGAGGAATGCATTTATCTTCTTTGCAAGCTCTGCCTTATGCACCCCCGCAAGCATGCTTCCATTCCTCTCACCTTCAAATATTTCAGTAAGCTTTTTGTCGTCAGACTCAAAGAAGTATCTGTAATACTGGCAAACCGAGCACCGTTCAGGATCACCTCCGAGCTTCTTCTGCAGTTCAGCAGTGGCCTGCTGCCCCGTAATGGCGTAGTTTACCTTTCTTTCAACAGTGCTCTTATCATCATTCAGGTATATGGCATTGCCTGGATCGCTAGATGACATCTTCGGAGTGCCTTTAAGCCCTGGCATGAATCTGCTGTGTATTATGGCCGGCTTGTAATAGCCGAGCTTCTCCACAATGTCCCTGGCAAGCCGAAAGTGGACGTCTTGGTCCACGCCCAATGGAATAAGGCACGGCACGTTTCTGTTATCCTCGACCGACTTTATGAAAGAGCCCACCGCCTGCATGCTTGTGTAGAAGAGTGCCCCTATGTTTGTCTCAGCAGTGAAACCAAAAGCGTCCTTGACTGTTGAAAAGGTAATGTGCCTGGCTACCCTGACAGCCTGCTTATACAGTACACCTGCATACTCAGTATCTATGAATATCTTCGTCTTTCCTTTTTTGAAACCAAGGGCGGCTATGTTCCTGGCATCGTCATAGGCTAGTTCGCGTGTCCTATCAAGCGTAAGCCCACTCCCTTTTTTAGAGAGGAATTTTTCCTCGTCGGGAATCTGTATGTATACATCTGCACCAAAACGCTCCTGCAGCCATTGCGCCAGAACGAAAGGAATAAGATGACCCACAGTCATAGAACCTGACGGGGCTATGCCTGTATATACATAAAAGGGATTCCCCTTTTCATACTCATCAAGCAGCCACCCCATGCTCCTATGTGCGAAGTAGATATGTCTTCTTATGAGAAAATGGAGGTTCCCTGCATCCTTCTCAATGCGTTTCTCAAGTGCAGCATCGATGTGCTCTATACCGAACCGCTTCGCAAGTTCTTCATAGTCAACGTTCCCCTCGACATCATAAGGCGTAACGCTAAAATCATGTGGCATAGTATCAATACATATGGCGTACGAAGGAATAATATCTTTACTGGCATATGCAGCATATAAAACCCCTAGCGCTACTGTGCTACTCTACCACAATGTGCGGAAAACCACGCCTCGGCCTTGTAGGGCAATCAAAATCTGTCTGTCCAATGTAAGATTATCTTTCTACTACAGTAAACGCAAAGCCCAGAGCTAGCAAATATATATCTAAAGGCACATCATCTTTATGATGAAAGTGGTTGAGAGGATAAAAGTGACCGAGAAAATAAAATTTGGTCTACCTAGAGGAAGCCTAAACGATCCGATTAGAGGTAACACAGAAAGCCTGCTTCGCGCTGCCGGATACCTGATTAGGGGATATACTCCAAAGAAAGAGAGGGGAGATATATTAAGTATATCTAACGATCCAGAGATCAAACTATCCTTAATTAGACCACAAAATACACCAGGCGATTTGGTCAGAGGATTGATAGATATCGCAATTGTCGGTGATGATTGGATTAAGGAGGAGTGGAATGTTAGTCGCTTAAAACCTGTAAAACTAACAGGTCTAGAATACGGTACAGTCCAGATTATCGCTGCTGTTCCTAATGACTTTGCGGTTACAGAATTGTCTCAGTTTTTTATCTCCCAGAAAGGTGTACAGACTATATGGTACGCCGAGTATCCAAAATTAGCACAGACCTTCTTCTTGCAGGATAAAGGCTATAAACAATTATATGGGAACAAGGCGCCGGTTATAGAAATAAGAGGCCTTACAGCAGGGAAAAACGATAAAGTCCAGTTAATTTATTCTGAGGGGACCACAGAGGAATATATTAAGAAGGGATTCCCCATAATCGATGCCATACAAAGCGGTGCATCACTCAGGCAAGTAGGCGGCAGAGTGCTAGAAAATGGAATAATAATGAGTTCTTCCGCAGGACTTTATGCCAGACCTGAATTAGAAAAAGATGGGCAGTTATGGAGCAAAGCAATGGACATTAAGGATAAATTAATTGGAGCTGTTTCTGCAAGGAAGTATTACGATGTCAAGTTCAATATGAAGAAAGAAGGATTAAAAAGAGTCATTAATTATATCTATGAGGAAAAACTCATATTGGAGGGCCCAACACCCTCGCCGATACTCGGACAGGAAAGCGAGATAAAAGGCTTTGCACTTAACATAACAGTGCCCGTAGAAAAATGGCCAGAAGTAAGCCGTAAACTAAAAAATGATTATGGCGCTACTGGATTAGAGACGGACACCAAAAAATATCTAAATAAGTGAACATTTAGCAATCCATAGCGAGAAACCCCACATCATTTATGGGTGGA
>CAZOFK010000083.1:0-3285 GCA_964579185.1 Microcaldota archaeon | reverse complement strand
CGTCTGCGCCCAGCAGTACATAAGCAGGATAAGCAGACTGCCTATACTCAAGCAGGCCTGAAGCAGCTACGAGAGCCTGCTCTGTCCTGCGGCGACGCCCGGTCCTTTCTTCTCAAGAGACCTGCTGAGAGCATGCAGTATGGAAGACATGCGCTCCTCACGCTGTCTCGATACATACAGGTATACCTCGTCCTTGCTGCCCTTTGCCACAAGGATGTAGACCTCCCCTGCCCTAACCCTGCCAGTCCTTCCCTTCCTTTGTATATTCCTTATCTCGTTCGGTATGGCCTCATAAAATATAACAACATCAACACTCGGGACATCAAGGCCCTCCTCTCCTATGGAACTTGCCACAAGTATGTCAAAGTTGTGCTGCCTGAATTCCTCCATTGCCTTCTTCTGCGCCTCCTGTGTCACACCCTCTCTCTTGCCTACGAAAGCCACAGCATTGAAACCGTTATTTCTAAGGAATTCGACGAGTATCTTTATGGTCGAGCGGTACTGTGCAAATATTATTATGCTCTTGCCAATATGTTTTCTTACTATATCAAGAACTGCGAAAACCTTGGCATGCTCCTCGCCGTTTCTCACTGCCTCTGCCGAAAGCCTCCTGGCCTCGGCAATATTGCTGTTTTTAAGCAGGCTTTCGACGCTTCTGCTCTTCTTTTCACGCTGCTCAAGCGATTCCAAGTACTTGAAGAAAGGATATATGCCTTCGACAAGCAGCAGGTCATACGCATGTATGAGGTTCAGCAGCTTTATGTAGCTGAAAAGGGCCCCGAACCTGTAGCTTCTGTTCTGTATCCTGTTTATCTGGCTTCCAGCCTCCAAGAGCCTGCCTTTCGGGATACTCTCGAAGTTTTTAAAATGGAGAAAGCCCATCTTGTTAAGCGTTGTCAGGCTTCTCTCTATCTCAGGCCTGAGTCTCCTCGCTATCTCCTCTATCCTCACTGTCCTCTCAACGCTCATTATGTGCATGTATCTTGGCATGACATATTTTGAGACATCGCTGTCATATGAGGTCCTCACTTCAATGTGCCGTATGCCAAGCGTTTCGAGTATTGCATTTATCTTCTCCTTTTTACTGCCAGGCGAGGCCGTAAGCCCTATAATCTTAACGTTTCTCTCAAGGCACTCATTTGCTATGTATGTATATGCATATTTTCCTACAGCCCTATGGCATTCGTCGAATACCGCAACCCCGAATCCACCGAGCGCTACCGAACCGCGCTTAAGGTCGTTCGCTATGGTCTGCGGAGTGGCTATCAATACATCTGCTCCAGCTTCAAGCTCGGCTCGCCTCCCCTTAGGGACCGAGCCAAGAAGAAGTGCTATCCTTCCGCTCTCGATGTTAAGGGTCTTCTCAAGCGTTGAGTAGTGCTGCTCAGCAAGCGGCTTTGTAGGCGAGAGGAAAAGAGCTTTCCTGCCATGTGAGAGCGAATCGGCAACAGCAGCGACCCCTATAAGTGTCTTGCCAAGCCCTGTAGGCAGCACAACGAGCGTATTGCCATGAAGCTTTACTGAGTCTATTATATTAAGCTGGTATTCCCTGAGCTCCATGCCCCCGAGCTTCATGAAGCTTAGCATGCCGCCCAGCCTTTCCCAGCCTGCATCCGCGTCCATATGTGATATTAATAAGAGAGAATATAAAAATGCGGCGCGGAAAGAGCAAAACAACAATAAGAGATGCCAGAACAATCCTTACCGTTTTTGTAAATCAAAGCATTATGCCGATCCCATTCATTATACTCTTGCCATGACCTGCCTCTGTGCGAAGCCATGCATATTGCCTGACATCCAGTGCAATGAGCATTGTGTATGGCTTTTCAAGTGCAGCCTAAGAAGTGCAGTATGCACTACATACCCTGGCTACCGGATCCACCGCCAAGGCGGCCTAATATGCCTCTGCGCTTCTGAGTCTTCACAGATGCGTCTACCATCTCCTTGGATATGCCTTCCGGAAGTGTCCCGCCGTTCATGTAATCATATAAAACAAATCTGTAGATGTTAGACAGCACATAGCTGAGCATTCCCCCTAATACAAAAAGTATCAATCCAAGTACAGCTACCGCAACACCCAGTATCGGTAAGATCGATGTAAGGACTGCTCCTACAACCATGACTCCAATACCTGCAAGTATGAACATCAACGCATAGAGCTCAGAGAATGCGAGTCCTCCGAAGGTTTTGCCGAAGTTCTTCATTATAAAGCCTACACTCTCCTTCAATGTGGATATGGGACCCATCTTCTTGTCAACTATAATAGGTATTGCAAAGAGCGTGGCCGCAGAAAGTGCAAGCGTCGCCACAAAACCGAATATAATAGCGCCTATGCGCCCAAGCCTTTCCTCTATCAAGCGGATTATCATCGTGACTACCGCTTCGAACACAGCCCATTCAAAGATCTGCACCGTGTATGCAGAAGCACGAGAAAGCGCCGCAACAACTCCCAACGGCTCCTTTGTCTTAAAGCTCCTGAACGCTATGACCATCGCTACAAGCACATAGACTGAAGTAAAGTATACTATAATATAATACACGAACAGGGCGGCAATGAAGAACAAGGAAAAGAATGAGCGTAGCAGCAGCATGGGCACGAATACCGCCAAGGCCTCTAAGAATATAACTATTCCCGAAAGGATTGGAAACATAAGCAGCTTCTTATCCTGGAAGACTATTTTCCTTACCGCGGAGCCGAGCTTCCAACCAGCTACGACGTTCTCAAACATAAGCATTACCTATCGATTATATTGTGATAAGATTTATTAATCTATCTATTATCTAGCATTATCACTATCACTATTGCGCCGCAGTAGCTCAGTCCGGGAGAGCGTCCGGCTGAAGAGCCACATAGTTTTATCAGGGGCAGAAACCGGAATGTCGTCGGTTCAAATCCGACCTGCGGCAAATCTTCATTTTCGACCAGGAGAAAACCAATGATATTAAAGAGTGTGGTGAATAAATGATAGGTGAAAAAGACGCAGGTTTAGAGCCATTTGATAAACAGGCGTCTAACATAATACTGAAGCTTAGTAAATCTACGAATTTAGCTTAACCTCTTCAAGTGAAATAACTAACAAAGTTGTTGATTTTGTTTCGGGTATAAACTTAGTCCTAGAAAAATTCAATCTCAACGTGAGTGAAATTACGAAAATAAACTCTCTGATATCAGATATTAATTGTATAGTGTCACAATCGTTGTCCGCTTTCTCCGTGTAATACATCGTTATTTATCTCCATACCTGGTAGTTATAGGAATCCTCACTGCACTGCTAGGCTTCGCAA
>CAZOFK010000082.1:0-3401 GCA_964579185.1 Microcaldota archaeon | reverse complement strand
TTAAAAACCACCTCAGATCTTTTTAGTGTAGTCTTCCTGTAACCCTGTCCTATAATTATTTGATGGGCCCGAGGAGATTTGAACTCCTGACCTCCCGATTACCAAACATTTAGGATGATACGTTATCAGTCGGGCGCTCCAACCAGACTAAGCTACGGGCCCTCTCAGCTACTATTGATTGTGTCAATATCTTTATTCCTATTGCTTTCTATGCGCCAGGCTGTCAGCCCTCTTCAGCCTCGCATCAGGCCGCTTAGGGTAGCCCGCAACCAGCGTGCTTAGAAGCATCAGATCTTTCTCCATAAGCTTTTTCACATACCCGAAGCGCAGCGCAGCGGCAGGGTGAAATGTTATGAGGCACCGTGCACCTGCCCGTTCAACAACGCGGCCGTGGTTTTTCTGCACATTACTGATGCCTGACACAGCACCGCTTGCCACATTGCCCATCAAGACAATTATGCCTGGCTTTATTATCTCTACCTGCCTCCTCAGAAAAGGCAGGCATGCATTCACCTCCTCTCTTGAAGGTAGCCTATTCTTAGGCGGGAAGAACTGGACAACGCTTGTTATATACAGAGATTCACGCTTCATACCCACAGACTTTAGCATACTATCAAGGAGCATGCCGCTCCTTCCAACAAAAGGCCTGAGCCTCTTGTCTTCGAATCTTCCCGGGGCCTGGCCAATAAGCATTATGCCGGCATTGAGAGGCCCCTCTCCTCTCACCAGCCTTTTGCTGAGCCCCCACGCCTTAAAAGCCATAGGAACCTTTACATAGCCCTCATTGAGCCTCTCCATGGCCTCATACCTCTCAACGTAGCTGTTGGCCCTTCCTATTACATCTTTAAGGTCTTCATGCTTCAGCTTTCTAAGAGCCTCACTGTAGCTAAGCCAAGCATAGCCTTTATGCTCCCGCGAGACCCCTACCTTAAGGCTGCCTGCCCTGGATATGAAGAAGCGCACCTTCTTAAAGACAGTCTCATTTCCCTGCCTGAAGAAATATGACGTCTGCGTGCTGAAATGCGGCAGAAGCTTTACACTGAGCCCTGTCTCTTCGTTTGTCTCCCGTATTGCGGCACTTTCTGAACTTTCGCCTTTCTCTATATGGCCCTTCGGCACGTCATACTCGCCATCCTCCTTTATGAGGAAAAGGAAGCGGTACTCGCTGCCGCGTTTCCTGTATACAATGATACCTGCAGAGTATTCTCGTCTCAAACATTCACCACGCCGCTGAGCATGCAGTATGCATTTACCATCGACTTCGTTTCACTGCTCCCATAGAAATGGAGTTCAACGGCATTGAAAAATGAAGAGTAAGGAGCGCTGTAAGTGTTGCAATCGTATGTGCCTACCTCCGATGCAGGCACAACTGCATACACATTGACTATTGTATAACCGCTGTTTATCCTGTACGGTACGGTTGTATGATACACCATAAACTCGGCTCCTTCAGAGACTACATCAAAAACCTCTGATGATATGCCTTGCCTGCTTAGGAATGCAAGGCTTCCGACAAGGCTCCCGTTCGCATACAACTGCGGGAAGCTCCTCTTTAGAGGCAATAGGTATAGTATTATCGGCCCGCTTGAATTGAATGTCTGGTTGGAAAGCACGACAGTTTCACTGCTGCTGTTGGCTTCTCTCTCTGTCATAGCAACGAAGCCCTTATTCCCTGCAATGCCTCCTATAAAAGATACCATGCTCTGATTGGTAGCATTGAATCTGTAATAGCCCGCAAGCGAATACGAAGAGATATGGTATGCAGATGCATAATCAAGAGTTGCGAGAAGGTAGGCTATGCCCATAAGCAGTGCCGCCAGAATGCCTGCCTTTTCAAGTGCCCCTAACCTTCGCGCGCTCTCTTTCGCCATCCTCTTCTTCCCTTCTGATTGCAAATTTAGCGTAAGGCCATATCTGCCTGCAAGCAGGACCATTAATATTATACTGATGTAGAACAGTACGACGCCTGCAAAGAGGTGCACCACAAAGAGAGCGCTGCCAGGCCCGCTCGCCATCCATTCAGCAGCTATACCTGCCATTCTTGCCAGGTTGAAGAGAAGGAGCAGGAGGAGGCCGCTCAGCAGCCACATCCACTTCCGCGCTTTCCTGCCATTGTACAGGTATGCCAAAGGCCCCATAAAGAGAAGTATCGCAATGAGCACCCCTATGCCTGCGCATGTCTCCCCTATGCCTACAGAATAACTCCCTGCCTTTATCGTTATCGGCGCAGAGTATATTGCAGAAGGCACGAACACCTTTACCATGCCATATACAATCAGCGTATTTGCTATCGCAAAACCCTTGTTCAGGCTCAGCAAGGAAGGAGTAAGAACAGGCGATGCAAGCAAGGCATAAACAAGCAGAGGCGAGAAGTGCCTTATATTCTTAAATCCGAAGAGGACTGAGATCAATGCTGCCATAAAGACCGGGAAGAGGAGCATATCAATCCTGTAGCTGAGGAAAAGGTACGAGAGGTAGACACGGAGATATGCGAAGACAGCAAGAAAGGCGCCGAAGAGCAGTATCCCTGCTGCGAGATCCTTCCTTGAAACAGACGGCACCACCCTTCTCTTCAGCATGAAGAGCGTAAAGAGTGGCAGCATGAGTATAGGCACAATCACATATGTAGTAGGGTCAGTATCGCTTATAGACTGCTGAGTTATATAAAGCGATGTGGAGAGTGCCAGTGCGATTAGAAAAGCAAGAAGAATAATGCTGCGTGTAGAGCTATCCTTCATAATGCGAGACAAGACATCCATAGCTATCATAGCCACACAGCAGGGCTCTATCCCGTGCAGCGTCCTCCGACGATATAGGCGTCATCATTCTTCAGCAGTTACTCTTCTCTTCACAGGGCGCTGAATCATCTATTAAGGCTAAATATATATAGTCTTTCCCGGCAGGGCGAATATGCATCTATATTTTTAGCTCTTGCCAAAACATATCTCTCATGATGATATGGCAGTAAAGCGCTTCGAGTATGTGCCGCACACGGCAGACGCGGCATTCATAGCACACGGAAGGGATCTAAGCAGCCTCATAGAAAACGCAGCCTACGCCATGCTAAACCTTATGTTCGACGTTAAAAAAATCAGCGGCTCAGGTAAATCAGCAAAGTCTATACAGATCTCAGATTTCGCCCAGACGCAGGAAGACCTGCTCTGGTTCACGCTGCAGGACATACTCTCCAGGATAGAGATAGAATCTGCGAAGGCATTCGGCTTCAAGGTGACATCGCTGAAGCAGACAAAACAGGGCATAAAACTGAAAGGAGAGCTTTACTACAAAGAGGCAGGCAGCGGAAGTGTTCTGTTAGGCATAAAGGCCGTAACTCCGCATGATCTCAGAGTGGAAAGAACAGCTACCGGCTATTCAGCAAAAATCGTAGTTGACATCTGAAT
>CAZOFK010000081.1:0-3419 GCA_964579185.1 Microcaldota archaeon | reverse complement strand
GACAAAGAGGCTAATGGACATCTTTCTGCGCAGAAAGCCCGATGCGGTCTTTATAGCAATTAAGAACAGGACTGAGAGAGGCGTGGGCATACTGCTCGCAATGGGGTTTAAGGAGATAGACCTTGGCGAGGTCCCGAAAGAACTCTGGAGCATAAGGAGCTATAGCGAGAGAAAGGCATTTATCGCAAGGTTTAACACAGTGAGCGGGAAATCCCACATGCTTCACAGTAGTTCCGAAAGGAGTTTTGCACTGATACTATTTTCCCACTAAGATCAGTAAGGCTTCAGCGCTGTTTTACGCGTCTTTCTGCCCGCTGAAGCGCATCATCTTTGCTCTGCACCAGTGCGTTGCGCCGTATCGGCAGGCTCTTTGAATGATGGCGATATTACACCGAAGTTATATTTGTCCTTGAGCCTGCGCCTATCGTATACTGATGCTACAAGAGAGATAAGTATGCCTGTCACAAACGCAGCCGCTATGAAGAAGAACTTATAGCTCATTTTGTATGATAGCACCGTAATAGTTGCACTGGAGACGATTACTGCGGGAAGGATCACGTAATAAAGAAGCAGGAATATGGGCAGTATTATGAGCATAGGCTTCATCTGTATTTTCATGCTCTGCATGCTAAGCTCGGTAAGCTCCTTCTGTTTCTCGGCAAGCACCTTTTGCTCTGCATTGGCCTTTGCGAGGGCCATAAGGTCTTTTGTCTTTATGTTCATCTTGGCCCTGAGCTCGTACATCCTTTCGACGTTTGTAATGCGCCTCTGTAGTAGAGCTGATGCTGCGGCGTAGGAAGCGGCTATTATCAGTATTATAAGCTCAAGCATATGCTCACTTTGCACTGAAGGCCTCGGTTATGGCCTTCCTGACCTCGTTGTTTGTCTCAGAGACCATGTTCTGCCTGTTCCGTACCATGTATAAAGGCACGTTGAGACATGCTGAGAAGTATGACGCAAGCGCTATGTTTATGCTCCTCTGCTCGTTTATGTCCTCTTCTGTCTCGTTTTCCCTCTCGCGCGTGCTGTCGTTCTGCCTTCTGAGGAGTATCTCACCTGCAGTTGCGTCTATGTATATTATGGCCTTTACCTCTTTAAGCATGCGCAATTCTGTGTCAGAGAAGCCTGGTATATATTTGCTGCCCTTTTTTACAGAAGTGTGTGTTTCAAATAGAAAATCAGAATCTATCTTATTAAGCTCTTCGAAGATGCTTTTCCTTATCCTGTTTATATCGGAATAACTGAGCACCTTCCTAATTTCATCTCTGTTTGTGATGTTCTTGTCTGCTGTATACTTAAGCATCTCGGTGCCCATATTTATTACCCTGATATCACTGAGTGCCTTGAGTACTGTTGTCTTGCCTGAGCCAGGGGTGCCTGTGACTATTATCTTCGCCATCATAAGCTACCTATATGCTAAGCGCAAAGAGAGCAACGCTACCCAATCGCAAGCAGCACAAAGCTTGCAGGCTTTGCCGTCTTGATCCAGATAAGATAGTGTCGTAAAGATATTTATGTGTTTATATTAGCCCGGCGCACAGGCTTCGCAGCCTCTGCCTATATGGCTAATCCTCCATTCCTCCCATGCCGCCCGGAGGCATGCCTCCGCCTCCACCTGACGGGGCTCTGCCTTTGGAGCTTATCATATCGTCTATCCTTAGTATGGATGCTGAAGCCGCAGTTGCACTTGAGAGAGCCTGCGACTTTACCTCAAGCGGCTCTATGACTCCGAGCTTTTCCATGTCGCCTATAGCGTTCTTATACACATCGATCCCGTAGACCCTGCCTTCCTTGCTCTTATGCCTGCTCCTGAGCTGCACGAGAGTGTCTATAGGATCCATGCCCGAGCTATCAGCCAATGACTTTGGCACTACCTCTATGGAATCGGCAAATGCTTGTATTGCTAGCTGTTCTCTGCCGCCTACATCTGTAGCGTAGTCCCTGAGCTTGAGCGCTATGTCTATCTCAGAGCTGCCTCCCCCTAGCACATATTTACCGCTTCTTACTGCGCTTGAAAGAGCACCCAACACATCATTCAGGGCGCGCTCAACTTCGTCCATCGTCTGCTTTGTGCCTCCTCTTACGAATATCGTCACGCTCTTTGGGTCCTTGCACTTCTCTACAAAGACCATCTGCTCCCCGAGGACCTTGCGCTCCTCGACCAGGCCTGCTTCGCCTAGGTCGTTAGGGGTCAGGTCGTCCAGGCTTGTTACAAGCCTTGAGCCTGTCGCCTTCGCGAGCTTTTCCATGTCGCTCTTCTTTACCCTTCTTACTGCCAGTATGCCTGCTTTTGCAAGGTAATGCTGAGCTACATCGTCAATGCCCTTCTGCACGAATATTACATTTGCCTTGCTCTTTGCTATCTTCTCGGCCATGTCCCTTAGCATCTTCTCTTCTTGGCTAAGGAATGCCTGCATCTGCTCCGGGGATGTTATCTCTATCCTTGCATCTGTCTCTGTCTTCTCTATCTCCAGCGCGACGTCTAGAAGCGCTACTTTTGCGTTTTTTATAGACTTAGGCATGCCGGGATGTGCTATCTCCTTGTCTATGAGAACGCCGCTTATGAATGATGTGTCCTCTATGTTGCTCCCCTCCTTCTTTTCGAGCTTTATGAAGTCACGATCTATGGTTACCTTGCTGCCTTCCTTTACCGAGACCTGCTTGAGCGCCTGAAGTGCAAGCTTTGAGAGGTGCTTCTTTGTGTTGTCTGTGCCTATGTTCTTGGAGCCCATTGAGATTAGCGCTATCTTCTCCAGCTTATCCTCGTCACTTATGGAAACGGGGCTTGAGATGCTCTGAAGCGTTTCGATTGCCTTCTCCCTGGCCATTTCGTAGCCCTTGATTATTGCAGCAGGGGGTACGCCCTGATCGAGCAGGTTTCCTGCGTTCTTAAGCAGCTCGCCTGCTATCATAACAGCGGTTGTTGTGCCGTCCCCTACTTCCTTGTCCTGTGTCTTCGCTATATCCACCATTATCTTTGCTACAGGATGCTCAACATTCATCTCTTCTAGTATCGTAGCTCCGTCATTTGTTATGATTATATCGCCCAGCTCGCTCACTAACATCTTATCCATGCCTTTCGGGCCTAGCGTTGTCCTTACTATGCTTGCCACAGCGTAGCCTACAGCTATATTGGTGCGCTGCGCCTCTTTTCCTATCAACCTGTTAGCTCCTTCAGGCAGTATCAGATACTGTTGCCCTCCTAGTTGGTTTTCAGCCATTCGATTCACCTTTTTGGTTTAAGATAAATAGGTTATCATGTATATGCAGCCTATGCCACCATATACCACCGTTGATTATAAACAACTTATCTGTGGGTTTATAATAAACGGGCAAATATATATGGCAACAACATATATTTATATTTATCTGTATTTGATGACGTGGTTCTGCCCTGCAATAAGAATACGACCATTAGC
>CAZOFK010000080.1:0-3525 GCA_964579185.1 Microcaldota archaeon | reverse complement strand
AAACGGCGTGGGCTTCCTCTGCGTTCATGCAATCACTGCATCCTGCAAAGGATGTCTTTTATCGGGTCGGAGAAATCAACATAGTAGTTGGGAGAGGATGCCACGTTAACAGGCATCGCACCGACTAAGCTAAATATGCTAATGGCAATATTATTGCTGCAGCACGCATATATGCGTCAGTGGTGCGTTTATGGCAAACAAGGCTGTGCTCAAGTTCTATGATGCCGATGAAGGCGTATGCGTTGAGGAGTTTACCGACGAAGAGGCTGCACAGTTAAATGCAGTTGTAAGCAACATATCAGGAACGGTCTTCAGCTGGAAGCTAGGCGATAAGCTTACTCCGGAGCAGGCAGGCTCCGTTCTCTCCAGATACAGCAGGACCTCCCTGACAGGCAGAAGGCTCTTCCTGAAGGAGTTCCTGCCTAACAAGGAGCGTGGCAGGGAGTTCTTCGAGTCGTGGCTTGTCGATTATGGTGATGATTCTATCCAGGAGATGGCAGGGGGCATTCCCCTCTCCTGCGAGTTTGTTTCTAATCTTGCAGTAAAGGAGATAGAGGACAATAGGATGGGCTCTTATATAGAGAAGTCGTCGAGATACGTCTTCTTCGACAAGAAGCTGCCCAACGGGGAGTATATGTTCTATAAGGACCCGGATATCCTTGCCTCGAGGTTCGCTGAGAGATATCTGGGGCTTATGCACAGCCTCTTTGAATCTTATACAAAGCATATGGAAAAGATGGTGGCATATATAAAAGATAAGAATGTGTTTGAAGCGCAGTCCTTCAGGGTCGGCGAGAAGGTGATTAAGGCCTCTGAGCTCAATTCAGATATTGAAGAAAGGTACGGTATTTCTGAAGATGACCTTGTGAAGGCGTATGAGAATGCAGCAAAGGCCAATGCTCTGGACTTAATGCGCGACTACCTGCCAATGGCTACGCTCACCCATGTAGGGATAAGCATGAATGCAAGGTCTTACGAGAACCTTGTGCTAAAGCTCAGGGCCTCACAGCTTGCAGAATCAAGGAAGATAGGCAATGACGTAGCGCGTGAGCTCAGCAAGACAATACCTTCGCTCATAAAAAGGGTCGATGAAAAGCATGGTATGGAGTATGTCAGCTTCCTTTCGAAGAGGAGCAGCATGAGTGAGGAGTTCGTGGAAAGAATATGGGGCAACAGCAGCAGCAAGAGGCTTGAAAACGTAATGCTCATAGAGTATACGGGCAGAGAGAGCGGCAACCCCAACTCAGATGCAGAGACAAGGCTGACAGCTGCAATACTGTACAGGTTCGGCAGCTCCTGCTCCTACCAGAAGGCCTTAGACAAGGCTAAGGGGCTTGACCCTGCCTTGCGCGAAGAACTTATTAGGGCATATGTTGGGGAGAGGATGAACAGGAGGCATAAGCCGGGGAGGGCTTTTGAGAACATAGAATACCTCTTCGGGCTTGTAGGCAGAGTAGGTATATACAGGGATATACAGAGGCACAGAATCGGCACGCAGGAGAGGCAGGACTTCACCGTTAAGCTGGGGTTCAAGACGCGGGATGAATTCAAAGACATAGGCATAGCTGAGGATTATACAGCTAAGATGGAAGAGGTCATAGAGCTCTTCGGTGAATTGCACAGAATCCTGCCGAGGCAGAGCCAGTATGTAGTTACATACGGCTTTAATACAGGATGGTACTACAGGATGAATGCAAGGCAGCTCTTCCATCTCTGCGAGCTTAGAAGCGCTCCGGGCGGGCATCCTGATTACAGGACTCTGGTGCAGGAGATGTTTTATAAGGTAAGCGAGGTGCACCCCTGCGTCACGCAGCACATGTCATTCATGAACCTTGAAAAGAAGGCGCTTGGGCGCATCGATTCGGAGATAAGGATAGCAATAAAAAAGAAGCGCATAGAGAAGGCTACGCATCAATCTCAGGATAAAGCGGGAACCTGAGGCAGAGCTCCTCCACACGTGCACGCACTCTCTTCAGCCTCTCGTTTTGCGAGATCTCGCTTCTGAACGTGCTTATGTACTGGCTCCGCTCCTCTTTTGAGCTTGGCAGCGCATATGCCTTTATCTCATCAAGCGCATCGGACATGAACTCCGCTATGAGCTTCATCTCCTCCTCCTTCATTCCGCGCGTTGTTATGGCGGGGGTGCCGAGCCTTATGCCGCTTGGGTAGAATGGCGAGGATGGTTCCCCGGGTATTGTGTTTTTGTTTACTGTTATGGCAGCCGCATCGAGGCATTCCTGAGCGAAGATGCCCATGCCCTTGCCTGCAGGAGTCAAATCTATAAGTATCATGTGGTTGTCAGTGCCTCCTGTCACGAGATTCATGCCTTTGGCAGAGAGAGACGCTGCGAGGGCCTTTGCATTCTTTGTTATCTGGAATGCATACTCTTTGAACTCAGGAGTGGCTGCTTCAGCCAGGGCTGCAGCTATACCTGCTGTGGTGTGGTCATGTGGCCCTCCCTGCATACCTGGAAATATCGTCTTGTTTATCCTCTCGCCCAATTCAGGGTCTTTCGCAAGCCCCTTCTCTGTAACCATTATAATGGCACCACGGGGCCCTCTCAGCGTTTTGTGCGTCGTTGTGGTGACTATGTCAGCGTACGCCACGGGGCTCTCGTGTGCTCCTGCCACTACAAGCCCTGATATGTGTGATATATCTGCAGCGAGGAAGGCACCTGCCTCTGAGGCTATCTCAGAGAACTCTTTGAAGGGAAGAGTCCTTGTGTATGCTGTGGAGCCTATCCAGATAAGCCTGGGCTTGCTCTCCAGTGCGAGCCTTCTCACTTCGTCTGTGTCTATGATGCCCTCTTTGTTTACATGGTAGGGTATGCTCCTGAAAAGCTGGCCTGTCAGGCTTGTCTTCCAGCCGTGTGTAAGATGCCCGCCGTCCGTCAGGTTCTGGCCCATTATCGGATCCCCGATCTTGCATGTGGCCAGATAGACTGCGAGATTTGCCGGTGATCCTGAGTACGCCTGGACATTGGCGTAGGGAACCTTGAAGAGCGATTTGGCCCTTTCTACGGCAAGCGCCTCTATCTTATCTATGAACTCATTTCCGCCGTAGTACCTCCTGCCTGGATAGCCTTCAGAATACTTATTGGTAAGCACGCTGCCCATGCTCTGAAGCACGGCTATGCTTGTAAAATTTTCAGATGGTATCATCTCAAGCCCTGAGCGCTGCCTTTCAAGCTCATCCTTTATGTAAGAAAAGAGTTCGGGATCCCTCTCTTTTATAGCTGAGAACCATTCCACAATAGCACCCTTTTGATATCATATGCCTCCATAAGTTATATACGTGATGCATGATTTCTTCCCAATGTTATTATTTATATGCCATGCCTCTTTTATAGATATGTTTCAGCCTTTTTCAGAAAGATGGCCAAGCGCCTGCATGCAGAGATAGAAATTGAGGCCGTTGAGAAGGCCCTTTGCCTACGCTTCTATGATATCCTTCGATACATCCATCGTTCTCCAGCTAGCTGAGCTGTTGCTGAACTCTATCGTCACCCTGACCACGCTCTCTGTG
>CAZOFK010000079.1:0-3950 GCA_964579185.1 Microcaldota archaeon | reverse complement strand
GTGAAGCCGAGCCATTTATGGCTCGGTAGCAGCCCGAGCGGGGTTCAAAAGGGGCGTAGCCCCTTTTCCTCACACTAACAGCCGTGCACAAGCACAGCAGCATGCAGTGTAGATAGGCAGATAGGCATATAGCTTTTAATTGCTTACTTTTTTTCAGGAAGTGCCGGTGCAGACATGGAGTACAATAAAGAATACAGGACGCATTACGTGGCTGGACTTAGCAGCAGCATGGCAGGCCAGCAGATAAAGGTAGCAGGCTGGGTACACGAGATCAG
Organism: Microcaldota archaeon; assembly: GCA_964579185.1. Taxonomy (GTDB): domain Archaea; phylum Micrarchaeota; class Micrarchaeia; order Micrarchaeales; family CABMGC01; genus JAJYIA01. The sequence goes on along the minus strand of CAZOFK010000079.1, from coordinate 3,675 downwards.
GAACATAGGCAGCGTAGTCTTCCTGCTTCTGAGGGACCATACAGGCATAGTTCAGGTAACGGCAAAGAAGGGCGCAGTAAGCGAGGCTGTAATAGCCTCGATGTTTCTTCAGAAGGAGAGTGTAGTCTCAATAAGCGGCACCCTGACGCAGAACAGCGAAGCAAGGAAGGGCTTCGAAATCATCCCTTCAGAGGTGCTGAATCTTAATCCAATCACAAAAGGCATACCCTTCGAGGTGACAGGCAAAGTGCCCGCAGAGCTTGATGTGCGCCTCAATAACAGGCATATAGATCTAAGGAGACGCGAGAGCACCGCAGTATTCAACATACAGTCAACATTGCTGAGGGCTTTCAGGGAAACGCTGATTGCCGAGGGTTTCATGGAGATACGGACGCCTTCGCTCGTCAAGGAAGCAACAGAGGGCGGCTCAGACCTTTTCAAGGTAGATTACTTCGGCGAGAGTGCATATCTTGCGCAGTCACCTCAGCTTTACAAGCAGCTTGCTGTGATAGGCGGCCTTGATCGTGTCTTTATGATCGCTCCTGTATTCAGGGCTGAGAAATCAAATACAACAACCCATATTAACGAGATAACGCAGATGGATATAGAGATGGGCTTCGCTGACCACAACGATGCCATAAGGCTTCTTGGCAGGACTGTAGGCAGAATGATAGGAGAGGTCATAAAATCAAATGGCAGCGACCTGGAAACGCTGGGCGTCAAGCTCAGTAGCACAGAAACAAAGGAAGTAACGTACAGCGAAGCGTGCGAAAGGCTCAGGGCCTCGGGCAGCAGAATAGAGTTTGGGCAGGACTTCAGCAGGGATGACGAGCAGCGCCTGGCTGTGATGTACGGCGACATGCTCATAGTGAAAGGCTACCCTACAAAGGTGCGCGCTTTCTACAGCATGCCCAGCGCAGAGAACCCCGAACTCTCGAACAGCTATGACTTCATATACAAGGGCATAGAGATAGCGAGCGGAGCGCAGCGTATACACAAGGCAGAACTCATCGAATCAGCGCTAAGGTCAAGGGGGGCTTCTCCGGATGCCTTCGAGTTCTACATCGGCGCTTTCAGGCAGGGCGCACCTCCCCATGCCGGCTGGTCTATAGGTCTAGAGCGTCTGACAATGAAGATAACAGGCATGGAGAACGTGAGGGAGTGCTCTATGTTTCCAAGGGACAGGAACAGGCTTGTTCCATAATATTCAAAAACAAGGGTGCCATAATGGATATAGATGTGATCGAGGTAAAAAAGAAGCCTGAGCAGAGCGTCATACTGGGGCACGCGGGCTTCATAAAGACTGCAGAAGACCTCTATGAAGCCATGGTCAACGCAGTGCCCTCTGTGAAGTTCGGAGTGAGCTTCGCCGAGGCGAGCGGGCCCTGCCTTATAAGGAGCGAAGGCAACGACGAGGAGCTCTTGCAGCTTTCCTCCGAGAATATGCTGCTCATAGGTGCAGGCCATACCTTCATCATACTCTTTGCCAACGCATATCCGATAAACGTGCTCAACAGCCTGAAACAGGTCAACGAGGTGACAAGGATATACTGTGCCACAGCAAATGCTGTCCAGGTGCTCGTAGCCAAGACAACGCACGGCAGAGCCGTCATAGGCGTGGTCGACGGCGAGGCATCGAAGGGCTTTGAGAGCCAGGAGCAGAAGGAGGAGAGGCATAAATTCCTGCGCCAGATAGGCTACAAGAAATAGGCGCCGCAGCATGCCGTTTGTATTGCTTGATGAGAAAAGTTCAAAAAGCGCCCTAAATACCCTCATGAGGCTTTACCCTGATGCGAAGTACTACCTGAACTTTTCATCACCTCTTGAGCTCCTTGTGGCAGCAATCCTTTCTGCGCAGACACGCGATGAGGTCGTCAACGCAGCGACGCCAGCTCTTTTCGGGAGGTTTACCAGTGCAGCTGAGTATTCAAATGCTTCACCAGAAGAGCTTCTCAAATATATAAGCAGAGTGAGCTTCTCAGGGAACAAGGCAAAGAACATAATAAGTGCATGCAGGATCCTTACTGAAAGATTCAACGGGAAGGTGCCGCGCGGAATGGATGAGCTTACCTCCCTTCCGGGAGTGGGCAGGAAAACGGCAAACACTATACTGATAAATGCTTACGGGATATGTGAGGGCATACCTGTCGATACATGGGTCATCAAGCTCTCGCACAGGATAGGTCTGAGCAGGGAGAGCGACCCTGAGAAAATAGAACTAGACCTTGAGCGCATTCTAGAGAAGGGAGCGTGGCGCAAGATAGCATACGTCATGAAGGCTCACGGCAGGAAAATCTGCCAGGCGCAGGTGCCTTTATGCAGCATCTGCCCTCTCTCTGGCATATGCCCAAAGAACAGCGTTTCAAAAAGAAAGTAGGATGAGCCTATGCGGTATATAGCAGACCTTCATCTCCATTCAAGATACGCCGGAGGATGCAGCGAGCATCTCAACCTCAAAAACATGGAGGCTGCAGCAGCGTCAAAGGGCATAGGCCTTCTCGGTACAGGGGACTTTACCCATCCCATGTGGATCAAGGAGATAAAAGAAGGGCTGGAAGAGAGTACTGACGGCATATACAGGCTTAAAGGCACAGGAGAGCATGTAGGCTTTGTGCTTTCTACAGAGGTAGCAGTGATCTTCGAGCCAGGAAAGGGGAAGCTCGACACAAAGCCCATATTCAGCAGGCAGTCCAACATCAAAAAGGTGCACAACTGCATCATTGCACCAAGCATAGAGAGCGCAGAGGCCATAAATGATACTCTCTCAAAATTCGGCAACCTCGGCATGGATGGCAGGCCTTTGCTAAACATGAGCCTCGCCGAGTTTGTCGAAAGGGTGAGGGCTGCAGACAAGAACGCGTTCATATATCCCGCACACGCTTGGACTCCGTGGTTTGGCGTCTTCGGGTCAATATCTGGCTTCAATTCAATCAAAGAGGCATATGAGGACCAAGCAGCGCACATACATGCTCTTGAGACAGGGCTCTCATCCGATCCCGCCATGAACTGGCGCGTCTCATCGCTCGACAGGCTTGCACTTATATCGGGCAGCGATGCGCACTCGGCGCAGAAGCTGGGGCGGGAGGCCATAGTCATCGAGGCTGAAGAAGGGCTTACATACAACGGCATCATAGAGCGCATAACTAAGAAAGAGATAAACTACACAATAGAATTCTATCCCGAGGAGGGCAAGTACCATTACGACGGCCATAGGTCATGCAACATCTCACTGAGCCCACTGGAGTCAAAAGGGTATAACGGCATCTGCCCGAAGTGCAGAAAGCCCCTTACGCTCGGAGTGGAGCACCGCGTAGAAGACCTTGCAGACAGGGAGAAAGGGCGCGGTCCCGAGAAGGCTGTGCCTTTCGTGCACGTAGTGCCGCTGCTTGAGATTCTGGCATACGTAAGCGGCAAAGGGGTGGCATCGCAATATGTGAAAAACGCATACAACAGTATGACAAGGCTGTTCGAGAGCGAGTTCGGCGTGCTTCTCGACGCTGAGATACCGCGCCTAAAGGCCTTCGACATGGGCATAGGCACAGCCATAGAGAACATAAGGGCCGAAAGGATCAGGATAAGCCCCGGCTACGACGGCGTCTTCGGCACTATCGATATTTTGGGGAGGCAGGCAGAGAAAAAGCAGAGCAGGCAGAGCAGGATTGCCGATTTCTGAAC
>CAZOFK010000078.1:0-4001 GCA_964579185.1 Microcaldota archaeon | reverse complement strand
CATGCGGGAATTCCGTACCAGCACATATTATCATAGCAGGCTCTGAAAATCCGAGGCTGCTGTGCCTTTCGGAAAGGCCCTGCCGTTCTCAGCCTCTACAGGAAGGCCGGTCTCATCTGCTATGCGCATGAGCTCGGAAAGATCAACCATCCTAGAGGTATAGAGCTCAGCGTATTCTATATTGCCGTTCTTGGCCTTTTTTACTGTAAATGTAAACTGTTGTATAATGCCTCCGCGCAAGATTCTTGCTCTGTATGCCCCACCCTTTATAATATCAAGGCTTCTTTGGGTAAGCTTATGCTCCATGGTATTACCTACTGAAATTCCACTCCTTGTTGTTATATACCTTTTCTGCGAGTTCAATGCTGCGGGCTTCTTCTGCTGTAGTAAGTGAGCCAGAAACAGAGTCTCTTCCGTCTGTGAATCCCTTTAGCACGGCCTCGTAGAGTTCAGCCATGCTTGTGCCCGGCTTTTCTTTGGTTACCGAGGTGACGCGCTCTTCAGCGCTCTTTATGAGCTTGTCAGACATCTTCTCCTTGCTTACTCTCAGAACGCTGAACATCTTTTTTACATCTGTGCTGTAAAGTATTGTGCCGTGTTGAAGGAGTACCCCGTTCCTTCTTGTCTGTGCGTTTCCTGATATCTTTTTGCCATTGACAAGTATGTCGTTTATAGGTACAAAGTGGGGTTCCATGCCAAGCGACTTAAGGCCGCGGATGACATATTCGCATATATCGCTGTAGCTCTCCCTTATCCCCTTAGGAAAGTATGCCTCGGGTGCTATTATGCTGTATGTGAGTTCGCCTTTGCTGTCATGATATACAGCGCCGCCTCCTGTTATTCTTCTTACGCAGTTTATTCCAAGGGCATTGCACCTTTCTATGCTTACCTCTTCATCCATTCCTTGGAAGCGCCCTATAGAGACAGAGTCCTTTTGCCATGTGTAGAACCGTATAGTAGGAGGAGATGCACCTGATGCCACTGACTCAAGTATGGCATTGTCTATGCCCATGTTCATTCCTGCAGGATACGCTGCGAGCGGTAGCACCCTCCACCTTGTGCCGGACATGATTGCTTTCTTCAGAGTCCTGGCGATAGCTTCAGGAGTTATCCCCACCATTTCTATGCCGTTTTTTAAGAGTATGTTTTTTATTTCAGAAGCAAGCGAAGCCTCATCCTCGCTGATGTTTCGCCCTTCCGTGCACCTTTCTATAGCGGAGAGCGATTCTTCAGGGTGTATGAAGAAGTCGCCGCGTATCTCAACGCTTTCTATGCGCTCGTCATAGATGACTTTTACCGAGATAAGTTTTCCCCCTGCTACTTTCTCTTTTGCATGCCCTTCCATGTCTTCACACTGAGCTTTTGCATATGCAGTATCTGATACTGGAGCCAGCGCAATATTTATATCTTAACCTAGAGAATATTTATGATGGGATGATACCTAATCTTGACCCCCGCGCCCTGAAGAGAATGATGGATAGCATGGGGATGAAAAACACTGAGATAGATGCAGCACGCGTAGTGATAGAAGGCAAGGAGAAGGATATTATTATCGAACAGCCTGCAGTCACAATGATAGACATGCAGGGTGTAAAGAGCTTTCAGATCTCAGGAAACATAAGGGAGATAGAGAAGAGCGTTGAGATAAGCGAAGATGATGTAAAGATTGTTATGGAACAGGCGGGAGTTGCGGAGGAGTCGAAGGCGCGCGAGGCACTTAAGGAGGTGAATGGAGACATAGCCTCTGCCATACTTAAGCTAAAGGGCAATATTTGACGTCCTCTCCTATCTGAAGGATAGGGGCTTTCTTCTATGAATTCTGTAATTGCTCTCATTCTATTTTGTATATCTGAAGGAAAGGCACACCCTGAACCTGCATCACTGCGGAGTCGGTCGCTAGGCCCTTTGATATGCAGATATCTACTACCCGTTTCCCTACCATATTTGCAGTGTGAAGCGTTTCTGCGGTAATCCTCTCCGAAGCCTCATCCTCGCTGATAAGTTCCCCTTTATAGAATCCTGCGTATTTATCTAGGTCCAGTAAGAGTGCGCCTTCAGTATAGGAATTCCCAAGCAGCTCCTCGTCGCACGCTGCTATAATAGTTCCTTGCTCGGTCTTATACTCCTTAATATAGATCATAGGCACGCCTTTTGTATGCACCTCAGCTGCATGCAGGTCATCCATACTTATAAAACATAAAAAGCGTTGAGATATAGAGTATGCCGTACCAGGCCAACCAAAGTCCGCCTATGGTATTGTCTATCATCATTGCAAATGCCCCTAATCCAAGAAGTATACCTGAGAAGAATATCTCCAAAACCGAATTCTTAAATGCATATGCGAGTTTTTTATAGCCTTTGTTTTTATTGGAGCTGCGCTCCCACCATATCTCTTTGCTATCGAACTTAAAAACTGCAGCAATAGCCGCCCTGGTCCTTATGAATGCCAGTGAGAAGTTCAGTAGAAAGATCATTAGTCCCTTTCGTACAGACTTAAAATATATCTTAGTGAGTATTACAGGGGCCAGGATTGAGAGTGAGAATGCACTGGCTCCCAGTAGCTCAAGGTCCCAAGTCAGATTGCTTCCCTGGATGAATGTGGATAAAGACAACACAGTGAAGTGGATCTGCGAGAAGACTATAAAGATCGAAAGGGCTGTGAAAAGAAGCAAAACTACGGAGATATAGTTAAGGCCAAAGCCGTGTGTCATATAGTCTATGTTTGAGAGCGGGGAGAGTGACCTCTTCTTTGCGTCCTTTGAACGCTTGAAGAAATATGAGAGAAATTGCGTGTCGCCATAATTGTAGCGCCACTGCTGTTTGACAAGCTCAGTGAAGGTTCCGATAGGCTTGCCAAGCGCGTATATCTTAGGTATGTACAGACTCTTGTAGCCGTGCACGTCAGATTCTAGGCTGAAGAACGTGTCCTCTATGACGTATTCGGGAAAGCCCCCCACATCGATAAGATGAGAGCGGCGTATCACCCCGCATGAACCTGCGAAAATTGCAGTGTTGTTTAGGGCTCTCGAAGGCTGTATGAACTTGAAGAAGAATGCATCGAAAAGGTCTACGGTGTCGGAGAAGAATGTGTCCTTGTGGTATTTTTTCTCCGTCTGTATATATGCAAGCTTCTTGTCGCTGAAGTAAGGTATAAGGTCCTTGAGAAAATTGAGGTTTGTGAGGTATTCGTCATAATCGAATATTGCGAGGTACTCCTCCTTTGAATGCCTCAGCATATTGTTCAGCGCTCCTGCCTTGAAGCCACTCCTTTCATTCCTGCGTATATACTTTATGCCATGCCTCCCGCTGAATACCTTTAGCTCGGTGTTGCCCTCATTTGTTGAGTCGTCAAGCAGATAATATGAAATCTTGTTTTTTGGGTAATTCATATGCATGAGCCTGAGCATGTTCTTTTCTACCTCGGAGGTAGCCTCATTGAAGACAGGCATGACTACCGCAACGCTGGGATACACTGCTGGCAGCTTTATGCCTTTTTGTATCTTATTAAGGTATGCGTCGTAGAGATACGACCTGTAATACGAGTATGAGGTGAATATGTTGAAAAAACCAGAGATCGCAGCTAGTATGGCGAATGAGAATGCAAGTATGTACATGTACATGCTTTTTGCTAGTAATATCAGGTATATGGAGAAGACAAACCCTATGGCTGTTAGCATTACAAAAAGTGCTACAGAGAGAAATCTAGCGAACTGCTCTCTCTTTGATTTTATGGGCATGTCATCAATTATAGATTCACGGTAAGAAATAAAAACATTAACATACAGCATACTTATAAAATAGTATTATGCCGGGATGGCAGAATCAGGTATCGCGCCAGAAGCATTGGCGAAACTCGAGATCTGGTGGCTCTTCGAGCCTTCTGGGTTCAAAATGCTTTTTGATTATATGGAATCAGAGGCATGAAATTCCCAGTCCCGGCGCCTTTGCAAGAGAGAGAATTATTACTAGCGCAGGCATATAGTTAGCCAAGTAATTTTGAT
>CAZOFK010000077.1:0-4060 GCA_964579185.1 Microcaldota archaeon | reverse complement strand
CCATACGCTTTAGCGGTGGGAGGATGTTACGTTTCTACAATCGTACCTAAACGCCTGAAGACGAGTCTCTTCGCAACGTCGTTTACAAAGAACGAGCCTATAGCAACAATAAAGATGCCTGCTATCGCCAGCGCGCTTATCCTTGCAATGAGTATGCCGTAATACGAGAGGACCACTCCTGCAGCGATGCCGAGCCCTGCCGAGACAAGGAGAGCGCGGCTAGGCCTTGATCTCCAGAAGGCACGATGCTCCCTAAAATTCAGCACTGTGAATTTGTCAGAGATATTAAGGAAAAGGAATGCCGAAGTCTGGAGCTCTGCAAGGTCCATGCCTAAGCCACGGCTCAGGATGCCCATAAGCAGAAGCGCCTGGAGAAGCATGAGAATGCCTATAGCGGCAGAGGAGTAGAGCATATTTCTGATGCTCCATACCTCCGGGTTCTTCGAATAACCCACATTGTCTGTTGATATGGATATATTCACAATATCATTGGTGAATATGAGTAGTATAAGGAGCAGAGGGGTTATCGGAAAAGCGCCCCTAAGCAGCACAAACATAATCGCAACGAAGGCTATTATCTGTATGGCCTTTGATATTTTTGTCATGGTGTATATGACCATCCTCTCGAATATCCTGCGGCTCTCCTTCACTGCTTCTATTATCACCTCAATGCCGTTTTTTGTGAGAACGAGAGAGGCTGAGTCCTTCGCTATATCTGTGGCGCTCGCAACTGCTATGCCTACCTCTGCCTGCTTCAATGCAGGCGCATCGTTTATGCCATCGCCTGTCATGCCCGTTATATGCCCTTCCTTCTGCAGCGCCTTCACTATGACGTATTTGTCCTCAGGATATATCTCGGCAAAGCCATCTGCGCTGTCTATTCTTCTGAATGCCTCTTTTTTATCACTCTCGCTTTTCACATCAAGTATGTTGCCGCCTATGCCGAGCCTCGCTGCTATATACTCTGCCGTCTGGAGGTTATCCCCGGTAAGCATCTTCACCTTCACCCCCATATCTCCAAGCTCAGCTATGAGCGCGGCAGCATCCTTTCTTGGCGCATCGTAAAGCGCTATAATGCCTGCAAGCCTGAGCTTTCCCGAAACGGAGCCCTTTGCCACAGCTATGCTCCTGAAGCCCCTGTCAGCGAAGTTGAGCGCTATCCTTTCAAGCCTTCTTTTCTCGCTTCTCTTCATTCTGCACATGCCTGAAACGACCCTGACCGAGCCCTTCACAACCCTGTATTTCGATGCGCCGTCTCTCACTACAGCCTCGGTCCTCTTCGTCGAAGGGTCAAAAGGCGTAAACGAGAGCTGAGTGCCAGCCCTGATTCCTTTTGCAGAGGCATGATTCAGGATGGCGTTGTCCATAGGGTCATTGTCCTCTTTTCTCGAGGCCTCTGCAGCGTACCTTAATACGGTAGCTTCGTCACAGCCCAAAGGCTCCACCTCCTCTACGCCTATCCTGTTCTGCGTCAGCGTTCCTGTTTTGTCAACGCAGAGGACGTCCATCGTCGAGGTATCCTCTATACTGTCCATCCTACTCACGAGTATGTCCTTTTTGGCGAGCCTCTCTATCCCGAGAGCCATAGAAACGGTAAACGCAGGCGCCAGCGCAACAGGAACGCTGGCTATGAAAACTATAAGAAGGAGAGGAAGCATTGAGAGGGCAGTCTCATGCATGTAAATCATCCCGTATGCGAAGAGGAGGGCTATCGTTACGGCATCTGCAGCGACTAGGTACTTTATTATGCGCATAATTATTTCCTGAAGATGCGACTTGGGTCTCGCCTCTGCAACGAGCCTCTCTATGTTCCCGTATGTTGTCTCTGCTCCTGTGCCGAATACAACGCACGTGGTCTCTCCCGTCTTAAGGCCCGAGCCTTCGTAAAGCACACTGTTCATCTCTTTTGCTACAGGGAGTGATTCTCCGGTTATGGCAGATTCATCTACTTTTAGCTGTTCGCTGCGCACCACCTTGCAGTCTGCTGGCACAATGTCCCCGGCACGAAGGCGTATTATGTCTCCAGGGACAAGCTCCCTAGTCATTATCTCCTTCCACAAGCCTGATCTCAAGACTCTGGCGCTGCCACCTAGCCGCTTCTTCAGTGCATCTATGGCCCGGCTGGCCTTGTACTCCTCAGCAAAGCTGATAAGCACATTTACAAGGAGGAGGGCTATGATGATGTAGAAATCGATCATGTGTCCTTGGACATAGGACAATGCTGCCACTAGCATCAGAAGCAGCTGCACAGGCCCATAAAATTTTTTAAGGAGCAGCACTGCGCGGCTCTCCTTCTCTTCCTTAACTTCGTTGTATCCAAACCTGACTATCCTCCCAGCCGCTTCCCTATCAGAAAGGCCGCTGATACGCGTGTCAAGCTTCTTGAGTGTATCCCTGATGCCCAGTTTCTCAAAGCTCCCGGCTTCCATGACCCACTATCTCTGCCAAAGTATAAAAAGTATAAACAGTAGCAGGTAGAAAGGCAGCGCATCTTCAAGGTGCAGCAGTGCCAAAGCTCTCGATGCCGTAGTGCCTTATTATCAGCATGGCAGCCTCTTCAGGCTGTATCTCTGTGTTGTCTATCTGCAGGCTCTTGACAAAAGGAATGGCAGACATATGGTCGTATCGCGCAAGTATGTCTAAAAGAGCGTCGTGCCTTCTTATCTTATAAAATTCATTTCTCGAAGGCAACTCAACCCTTCTCATAAGTTCGCTCTTATCGCAGTAAAGCTGCACTGGGCAGAACCTTCCACCATAAGACTCAACCCTGTTTATTATATCCTTTATTATAAGATCGTTTACGCCTTTAGCATAGGCAGAAGTGAATATCGCAGAGATCCCCTCCTTGGCAGCCTCCTCTATCATCTCAGCCCTGAACTTCAGCACAAGCCTGTTAAACGGCTCGCTGCCGAAATCAAAGAGAGACCTTACAAACTCTATGCTGAGCTGATTGTGGAAAAGCCTGTAGCCGGTCAGCCTGGCTATCTCCTTTGAAACTGTGTACTTGCCGACGCCAGGTGGGCCGTAGAGATATATGAGATCCATGTAATTACGTGACCGCAACAATATATAAGATAAGCTGTCTTAGACGCCGCCAGCTATCCTGATAAGGTCATCGAGCCTTGCGCACTCTCCGCATGCATCAAGGCCTTCAGGCGCCGCATCCAGTTCATATATGCTTAAGGCCTTATCAAGCAGCGCCTCTATGTGGCCTGTATCCTTCCTTATTCTGTGGATGATAGGAGTAAAAGGCATCTCAAAACCTTCTGCATTGGTATGCCTGGCAGAGAGCTCTCCGAAGCGCTCTTTAACCGGAGGCTCAAAATAAACAAGGTAAAGATCCTTCACAGGTACGAGGCCGATGGCTTCAGCAATGTAGGCATAGCCGTTGAGCTGCACCTCGTACATAGGCATGAGCGCATCCTGCCCCTTCGTATACCTTGCTGTCTTATAATCGATTATTCCATAGCTCTTGGCCTGCCTCTGGAAAAGCTGGTCAGGAACCCCTGTAAGCACAGCGCCTCCCTTTGCAGCAAAGAAGCTGCGCTGCCTTATCCTGATAAGCCTCTCAACATCCCCTATACCGCTAAGCCATTCCGGAAGCCTTCCATGCCTCTCAAAATATCTTTCTATTATATTCTTGGTAAATGAGTCTATCGAAGAAAAGATGCCTGCGAACGGCGTCTGGTATGGAAGCTCTTTGTCATGGCTCGTTATCCAGAAACAGCGCTGGCAGAAACCATTCATATCAAGCGAGCCGAGGTTCTTTGCTGAAATCTTCATGAAATCACGCTAAGCATAAAGTCCAAAGTCAGGTTTTCGTGTGTCAGAACCGGTAAGATATAGCAACTGAAGGTATGTGACACCCTCCCACCCGTAAACGGCGTGGCTTCTCAAGCGAAACATGATAAATTCATATTGAATGAAAAGGTATATATGGTTCGCTTTCGTCCCACCTCTGAAGAGTGTGGTATTTCCCGCTCACTGTGTTAATAAAGTTACGGTAGGGTGTTGCTCAATGCTCGATGATCTCAAGCTTGGCTTCCCCATCCTTTGCGTA
>CAZOFK010000076.1:0-4061 GCA_964579185.1 Microcaldota archaeon | reverse complement strand
GCTGCAAAGAACAGCGGATACCTGAACCTTGCCGGGATGATCCTTTTCATTGCGATTCCTCAATTCCTCAATGTATCAGTATCTTATCCAATGGCAGGCCTGCAGCCAAGCCCCTAAGATACAGGTCTACGAATATTATAAATACGAGGCTGAGCCAGGCTATCGCCTCGTGATGCGCATTCAGCCTCGACTGCCCCCTGTAAAACTTGTTCACGCCCCTGCCGCCTGAGATGCAGCTGTAGCAATCCTTCCTGCCCCCTATCAGGCTCCTGAAGGAATGGCACGAGAGCACATAGAGCGTTATGAGAGCCGCGTTGATGAGCAATATCACGCTGCCGAGCCTGAGCACGAAATAGCCGGCATAGAAGAGGGATATGTAAAAGTCATAGTAGAAGAATGGCAGTATGGCTATAGCTGCATACAGGAAATACCTGTGCAGGTTTTCAGCCTTCATGAACATGCTCGTCTCTCCGCTGTATTTCCTGGCATTGTCGTCGAGCCTTCCATATGCGGTGCATACCAATGGGTGCTTGAACACGTGCCTGTAGTAGTCCTTCCTGTATGCATAGCACGTCAGCCTGTACAGGCCAACGAAGGGCAGCACCATGATTGTGGGCGAATAGAACGGGTCTATATAACCCTTGTACTCGGCAACAGGGAACAGCACCAGCCCGGCTATCGCCACTATTAGCAGTATTATGAACGAGTAGAGCCTTGCGTTGCTCTCGAAGAGCTCGCCTGGCATGAACCTGTAAAGCCTTCTGCCCACATTTGCGTCCATAATAACATCTTTTGCCCTATTTGCCTGAATCCTTGCCATTGCCCCTTAGCCTTGCCAACAGCCCCATTATCGGGTCATAGAAATTGTCCGCAGACCTCTCCTTCTCTGGTATTATTGCATTGTCAGTTATCCTTATGTGCTCTGGGCACACCTCCTGGCAGCACTTAGTCACGTTGCAGTAACCAAGGCCCTGCTGTTTTGTGAGAGTCCTCGAACGGTCTATTGTATCCATCGGGTGCATGTCAAGCGAGGCTGCCTTAATGACATGCCTGGGACCTATGTAGTCGGTATTATGGCTGCGCACCACGTGGCACACGTCCATGCAGAGGAAGCACTCTATGCACCTCCTGAATTCCTGCGACCTGACAACATCGATCCCGTCTATTATCCACGGTTCCTTTGCGCCTTCCTTTGGCGAGAATGGTAGCATGCGCCTCTCTATCTCATAGTTTTCCGAAACGTCTGTGACAAGGTCCTTCACCAATGGGAACGCCCTCATTGGCCCTACCGCTATCTTGCCAGGCAGTGTCTCGAGCCTGGTCTTGCACATGAGCCTGGGTATTCCGTTTATCTCTGCTGCGCACGATCCGCATCTCGCAGCCTTGCAGTTCCACCTGACTGCCAGTGTCGAATCATATTTGCTCACTATATAGTTCACAGCATCAAGAACGACCATCCCCTCCTTAACAGGCACCTCAAAATCCTGGTATGCGCCAGTCTTTTCAACCTCAGGATCCTGCCTATACACGCTTATCTTTACGCTTTTCTCGTTCTTGGCGCTATTCTGCTCTGGCATCAGTATACCTCCTCTTTTACTATCCCCTTAAGGTAATTCGGCATATCAGGTATTGGTCTCCTGTCAAACACAACTCTGCCGCCTTGAAACCTGCACAATATGTTGAGCTTGTAATTCTGATCCTTTTTTGGATAATCGCTCCGCGCATGCGCGCCCCTGCTCTCCTTCCTCTCTATTGCGCTCATGACTATGCATTCGGCAAGCGTGAGCATGTTATCCAATACGAAGCACGCCATGAAGCCCTGGTTGAACTTTATGCCTCCTTTCACACCAACATCCTTGCTCCTCTCCTTGAGGCTCCTTATCGTGTTCAGCGCCTCTGCAAGCCCCTTCCCGTCGCGTATGATGCCAACCTTTTCGGACATGGTATTCCTGAGCTCTTCCATAAGCGGATACGGGCTCTGCGCCCCCTCCTTGAGATAGGACCTTATCCTTGAAACCTCATTTTCTATGTCATTCTTGCTTATCCTCTCAGGCTCCATGCCTTTAGCATATTTGGCTGAGTAGAGCCCCGCTCTCCTACCAAAGACAAGTATATCAGCCAGAGAGTTTCCGCCAAGCCTGTTGGCTCCATGCAGTCCGCCTGCAGCCTCGCCGCAGCAATATAAGCCCAGAACGTTTGTACTGCATGTCTCAGCATCCACGCCTATTCCACCCATGAAGTAATGCACTGTTGGCGCAACCTCCATCCTCTCCTTTGTTATGTCCACCCCGGCGAACTCCTTGAACTGCTCATACATCCCCGGAAGCTTTTTCTTTATGAAAGCGGCTCCCCTGCCGGTTATGTCAAGGTAAACTGCCCCGTGCTCTGTGCCGTTGCCAGTTTTTATCTCATTGTATATTGCCCTTGCAACAACGTCCCTGGCATCAAGCTCCTTCCTTTCCGGTGAGTACCTGAGCATGAAGCGCTCCCCTTTTGCATTAAGCAGTATTCCTCCCTCCCCTCTAATCCCCTCGGTAACGAGCAATCCCCTGACTCCCGGAGGCCATACCATGCCTGTAGGATGGAACTGCACCATCTCCATATCCTGCAATATCGCGCCTATGCTAAACGCTAGCGCAATGCCGTCGCCAGTGCTCTCCCACGAGTTTGAAGTTACCTTGTAAAGGCGCCCCAGGCCCCCGCTTGCTATTATGACCGACTTCGCATTGAACACCATTATCTCTCCGGTGCGCATGCTGAATCCCATTGCGCCTATTACCCTATTCCCATTGGAGAACAGCCTTGTTATGAAAACCTCGTCGAAGACCTGGGCATTATCCATGTGCAGTATCCTGTCTTCGAGAGTGCGTATTAGCTCCAAGCCGGTTTTGTCGCCAACATGGCAGAGCCGCTTGTATGTATGCGCCCCGAAAGCCCTCTGCATTATCTTTCCATCAGGCGTTCTGTCGAACAGCGCCCCGTATCTCTCCAACTCGTACACCCTCTCGGGTGCCTCCTTTGCGAGTATCTCGGCCATGCGCCAGTTGCCTATATATACTCCTTCTATGATGGTATCGGAGAAATGCACCTCCCAGCTGTCCTTTGAATCTACATTGGCAACCGCAGCCGCTATCCCTCCCTCGGCCATGACAGTATGCGCCTTGCCCAGCAGCGACTTTGATACTATGACTACTTTTGAACCCACTGAAACTGCCTCTATGGCAGCCCTCAGGCCGCCTCCGCCAGCCCCAAGCACCAATATATCCGTGTCTATCTCCCTGTAATCCATCAGCACACCACGCAATCCTACTTTTCACTTCACTAATTTATGCTTTGCTGCTGTTTATCCTCTTCGACCATACCGCCAGGCTGTTGATGAACTCCTGAAGCAACTTCTTAAGCTCCCCATCCTTCACATTGCCATCAACAAGCTTCTTGCTTATCCCGGATATGAAAAGCTGCGGCCTCTCCATCGGGTGCGCATTGAGGAAAGAGAACACTTCGCGCATATGGTACTGCACAACCGCAGTGCCAAGCATCCCGTCAGTGGCGCCTATTGTAGCGACTGGCTTATCATTAAAAGAGTTGTCGCTGTATGGCCTAGACGCCCAATCTATGGCGTTCTTCAAGACCCCCGGAATCGATCTGTTGTATTCAGGAGTGACAAAGAGCACTGCATCAGCCTCCTTTATCCTCCTCTTGAGCTCCCTAACGCTTTCGGGCATAAGCTCTGGGGCATCCATGTCCTGGTTGTACAGCGGTATGCCGTCCAGCTCTAATATGTCTATCTCAATGCCATCTGGAGACAAATCAGCCATGGCCCTGAGCAAAGCCCTGTTGTAAGAGCCCTTCCTGAGGCTTCCTGCCACGCCCAATATCCTTATCTTCCCGTCCATGTGCATCACATATAAGCCTTATATCATGGTAATCTGTTTGAAAGCCTGCACCTGCGATATATTCCTACCGTTCAGGAGCACAAGCACGCAAAGTCCATGCCTAAATAAAGCAAAGTATAAATTTATGCCTTTTGCAATATTAGCGTGAATCTCTATGCACAAGGG